>DATBMM010000317.1:0-5894 GCA_036554825.1 Candidatus Limnocylindrales bacterium | reverse complement strand
AGGAGCGAGCCGAACGGCCCGACACGGTCCGGCCCGATCCGAAGATTCATCAGCGCGATGATCTTCATCTCCATGTAGATGATCAGGAATGCCGTCGGGATCGTCATGAGCAGGATCACCGTCGCCGCGACGACGAACCGGACGATCGGCAGGTTGGCGGCAAGGATGTCGATGATCGCCTGGCCGAAGATCTGGATGACGGCGATGAGCGCGACCGTCAGCACGATCAGCAGCGGCACGACGACGAACAGGAACTTCCCGGGCAGGGTCAGCCTCTCCCAGCCACGGCTGATCACGGTCATCGGGCGGCGCGCTGCTGGACGGCCGAACGGCCTTGCGCGTCAGCGGGCGAGTCGAGGCGAAGGCGACGCCGGGCAGTCTCGCGAGCGCACGTTGCGGTGCGTGAGCGAGGCCGCGCAGGCGGCAACGCGCGGATCGACCGACCGGTGACGCGCCCTTGGCTCATCACTTATCCACGCCGCCCATGATCGGGTCGAGGGAGGCCATGACGGCCATGGTGTCGGCCACGAGGTGCCCCGGCATCATCACGCCGACCGACTGCAGGTGCAGGAACGACGGGTCGTGGATGCGCATCCGGAACGGCTGGTCGGTGCCATCGCTGATGACGTAGCAGGCGTACTGGCCGCGCGGCGCCTCGATCCCGGCATACGCCCGCCCCGGTCGCGGGCGGAGCAGGCGCGGCAGCTTGGCCATGATCGGTCCGTCCGGCATCTGGTGGAGGCACTGGTCGATGATGCGCAGGCTCTGCTTGATCTCGTCCATCCGGAGCAGGTAGCGGGCGAGGCAGTCGCCCTCCTGCCGGGTCGGGATGTCGAACTCGAGCTCCGGGTAGACGCTGTACGGATGCGCCCGGCGGACGTCGAACGGCACGCCGGTCGAGCGCAGGTTCGGGCCGCTCATGGTCATCCGGAGCGCGGTCTTCGAATCGATGGTCCCGAGGCCGCGCATGCGGCGGACGAAGATCTCGTTCTCGTTGAGCAGCGTCAGGCCGGCCTCGACCTGCTCGGTGGCGTGGCCCATCCAGTCGCCGAGGCGGCTCAGGAACTCATGGTTCAGGTCGCCGTTGACGCCGCCGATCCGGAAGTAGTTGAACAGCATGCGCTGGCCGGTCAGCGACGCGAGCATCTCGACGATCTCGTCGCGCTCGATGAACGACCACAGGATCGGCGTCAGTCCGCCGAGGTCGAGCGCCATCCAGCCGAGGAACAGCGAATGGCTGGCGATACGGTTCAGCTCGCCCGACATGACCCGCAGGTACTCCGCCCGTGGCGGCACCTCGACGTCGAGCAGCTTCTCGAAGGCCATGACCCCCGGCCACTCGCAGAACAGCGAGCTGACGTACTCCAGCGGGTCGAGGTAGCAGATGGCCTGGTGATAGTCGGCGTTCTCGCACAGCTTCTCGACGCCCCGGTGGAGATAGCCGAGGACGGGGTCGAGGTCGACCACCTTCTCCCCGTCGAGCTTGAGCACGACCCGAAGCACGCCATGCGTCGACGGGTGCTGCGGGCCCATGTTGAGGAACATCTGACCGTCGCCGAGCGTGTAAAACTCCGCCTCTCGCTCCGTCCGCGGCGGATACGGCGGGATCGGCTCGAACACGCCGAGCTCCCGGTCGAGCTGGATGCGCGGGTCGTCCGGCGTGCCGGCGAAGGCGTCGTCGGTCCGGTCGCTGCGGCCGGTCTCGGGTCGTGGCGTGGTCGCGGTCATCGATGTCCTTCCGGCGGTCAGGCGCCGACCCGACGAGGGGGATCGGCTGCCGGCTTCTCGCGGGGCGTGTGGGTCCGCTCCATGTGCCGGACACCGGCACCCGGCGAGCGGGCGGCGTCGTCGGCCAGGTAGAAGTCCTTGCGGAGCGGGAAGCTCTGGTAATCGGGCGGCATGTAGATCCGGCGCAGGTCGCGGTTGCCCTCGAACGTGATGCCGAACATGTCGTAGGCCTCGCGCTCCATCCACTCGGCGCCCTTCCACATGAAGGTGACCGACGGCACGCGCGGGTCCTCGCGCGACAGGTCGTCCGCGATCACGCGCAGCCAGTCCGGCGTGGTCGGGCTCCAGAGGTGGTACACGACCTGCATCACCTCGCCGGTGTCGACCCCGCACAGGTCCGCGAGGAACTCGAAGCCGAACTCGGGCTCGTCGTGGAGCGCCGAGATCACCGGCACCACGTCGCCGGCGCCGATGCGGATCTCGGTCTCGTCGTGGCGCTGGCGGACGGGGCCCGTCAGCTGATCACCGAACCGCCGCTCGAGGCGGGCCTTGAACGCGCGGTCCATGTCAGACCTGGGCCGGGACGGTCGGACCGATCGGCCGCTCCGGCCAGTGGCCGCGACGGTCCTTGATGAGCTGCTGCAGCTTCATCATCCCGAAGATGAGCCCCTCGGGACGCGGCGGGCAGCCCGGCACGTAGACGTCGACCGGCATCACCCGGTCGATCCCCTCGACCGTCGAGTAGCTGCGCTTGTAGCGACCACCGGAGCAGGTGCAGTCACCCATGGCGACGCACCACTTTGGCTCCGGCATCTGCTCCCAGAGCCGGATCAGCGGACCGGCCATCTTGGTCGTCAGCGTCCCGGCCACGATGAGCACGTCGGCCTGGCGGGGGCTGGCCCGGAACGGGAACATGCCCCAGCGGTCCATGTCGTTCTTCGACGTCGCCGCGGACATCATCTCGATGGCGCAGCAGGCGAGCCCCGAGAGCAGCGGCCACAGGCTGTTCATCCGGATCAGGTCGAGGACGTAGTCGGCCTTCGTCGGGATGACCTCGAGCGGACCGCTCCAACGAGCGTCGTCCCGACGACCCCGGCCGCTGGCCTCGAACTCGGCGAGGTGGGTGATGTCCGTCGGCTGGCCGCCGTCGTAGGCGGCTGGGTCGATCGATCGCCACAGCGTGTTCGGGACGACGATCGGGGCGAGGACGTCGTCCGCCGGTCGGGTGGCGGGCAGCGGGGGCTGCGCCGGAACGTCCGAGGGGATCTGCGTGGCGTCGGATGGCCCTGCGCCGAGGCCATCTGGGTTGAC
Organism: Candidatus Limnocylindrales bacterium; assembly: GCA_036554825.1. Classification (GTDB taxonomy): domain Bacteria; phylum Chloroflexota; class Limnocylindria; order Limnocylindrales; family CSP1-4; genus SPCO01. The sequence goes on along the minus strand of DATBMM010000317.1, from coordinate 2,855 downwards.
GCGGTGATCGTTCACCGCCATGTGAGAGCTCCCTTCCGCCAGGCGTACGCGAGGCCGAACAACAGGATCACGACGAACACGACCATGCTGATGAACAGCCCGGCCGGGTTGAGATTGGGATCCTTGAAGACGATCGCCCAGAGGTAGATGAAGATCACCTCGATGTCGAACGCCACGAAGAGCAGCGCGTAGATATAGAACGACAGCCCGAACCGGCCGTGGGTATCGCCGTAGGTATCGATGCCCGACTCGTACGGAAGGCCCTTGTGGACGTCACCCCGGTTGCGGTGGGACACCAGCCACGCCGCCAGGATCGTGATGAACACGAACGAGACTCCGGCGAAGGCGAAGCCCACGACGTACCAGAGTTGTTCCATCGAACTCCCTTCGGGACCGTTCACGGGGCGGCGGGCAGGGGCGTCTCCGTGGAGCCGCCACGCACGTTCATTCTATCAGCGGGCACGGTCCGAGCAGGGTTCCGGGAGGGGCCTCCGGGAGGGTCGTCGGCCCGCCAGGCCCCATGCGGCCCCGCGGTGACCCGGCAGCGGACACGGATCGACGAGGAGGCGGTCGATCCGGATCAGTCGCGCGGGAGGGTGGTGTCGTCATCCGGCACCGCGGCACCGCTGCGGGGAGCGCGACGCGCCGAGCGCGCGTGCAGGTTCACGTCGCGCTCCCCGTCGCGATGCGGTCGTGCGACGACCATCTCCAGACTGACGGTCCGTCGCCCGCGGAAGCAATACGGCGTTCGCCCTAATGGGCGGCATCCGCGCAGGCGAGTGCGTCAGCGACGCCCGAGGTCGAAGGCCAGGAGGCCAGGTACCGTCCGCGCCGGCCAGCCGCGGCCGAAGACCATGACACGGAAGCGGCCCATGGCCGCCGGGTCGAGATAGCGCATCAGCGATGACCGCAGGGTGGCGTAGTCCTCGAAGGTCGTCGCCGGGTCGGCTTGGATCTCGCGCAGGCGCTCCTCGACACCGAGCCCCATCAAGGCCTCCGCCTGTGTCGTGATCCCGAGCGTCACGAGGCCGGCGCGCTCGGCCGCTCGCACGACAGCCGTGACGTCGACGTGGGCCGTCAGGTCCTGGCGGCCGACGTAGCGGTACGGGTCGTCGCTGACCTGGTGTCTCACGTACGCGCGGAGCGTTCCGTCACGGCGCCGGACCGGGTCGTACAGCTCGGCGGCCGGGCCGCCGTAGTCGATGAGGATCATGAGCCCCCGACGCAGCGGTGCCGCGGCAGAGGCGACCCAGGCGTCGATCGCGAGGCCGATCTCGGCGGTCTGCCCGTCAGCGAGCTCGATGCCCTCGGCCACGAGACGCGCCGCGAGCGCCGGCGTCGTCGGCTCGACCTCGACCTCCACGAAGGCCCCGCTCGGCCCGACGTCGACCGCCAGCTCGCGCAGCGCATCACCGCGCCGGCGCACCCGATGGACGGGCAGCGCGTCCAGCACCTCGTTCGCAAGGACGATGCCGTCGAAGGGCTCCCCGCCCTCGATCCCGACGAGCCGGTCCGTCATGCCGGCGTCCGCGAACCGCTGACGGAGCGCCGCCAGCCGCCGGTCGTCGACTTCGACCGGGGCGTACCTGATTGCCACTGACCGTCCTCGGAGCAACGGGACGGCGAGCGCGCCCTCGCCGGCGCCGTGCTCCCGGACCACGAACGGATCGGGTGCACCGAGGACCCGCCACGCCTCCTCGACGGCGCGGCCTAGCATCTCTCCGAAGATCGGATGCAGTTCGGGCGCCGTGACGAAGTCGCCGCTCCGGCCCGGCCGCGCCTCCGCCGACCGGTAGTAGCCGCCCTCCGGGTCGTACAGCGCGAGCTCCATGAACCGCGCGAACGGGATCGGACCGGACCGGCGGATCTCGTCGCGGATCCGGGCAGCAAGGCCCGGATGTTCGGCGAGGTCCGAGAGGTCGGCCGGCGGGTCCCGCCGGAGCCCGGGCCGGAGTGGCGTCACGAGCCGATGCTACGCACGGTGGCCGAGCGCAAGCGGCAGACCCGGGCCCACCAGCGTGTGCCCGCCGAGCAGGACCGGGATCGTGGCACTCGCCGCGGACGCCGTCAGGTCGCGCAGCCACGGGTCGACGATCCGGTCCGCCAGGAGCAGGTCCGACGCGAAGCGGTCCTCCGCCGACGGCCAACCCGCTTCCTCGGCGCCGAAGTGATGGGCGAGGAGGACGCGCGTGTCGACGATGGCGGCGTCACCGAGCCGGGCCAGGTGGTCGCCGAGCGAGCCCGGCCCATCCCGTTCCAGGAGGGCCCCGACGACCGACGCCACCGGTCGTTGCCCAGGGCGACGCGTCCGCAATCCGCGCTCCTCGATCAGGGCACGAGTCCGGGATGCGGTCCTGTCCTCGAGCCAGCGCAGGTTCGCGGCCGACACGCGCCCGGAGATGAGCAGTTCGGCCGAGCGGTCCGCGATGACCGACCGGACACCTGTCATCGACGCGCGCAGGCGGACCGCATCGGGATCGGGGAGGCGTGAGCCCCAGGCGCCTCCGAGAAGGACAAGATCGAGCGGCCCGTCGATGTCGACGCCGAGGCGCCGGCGGTCCCGCCGATCCTCGACCGGCACGCCGGCGACCTCCTCCAGCCAGCGCGGCAAGGCGTTGTCGGCCGAGAGGTCGGGAGCGTCGGCGAGCACCGATCGGGCGCACGCGATCGCGATGACGTCCGCGGAGTAGCGGTTGTTGGTCAGCGCCGCCGGTCTCGTCGACCCGGCGACCGACACCAGCTCGCGGAGGTCCGCTGCCGTCGCCAGGGGGATGGCCCCGGAACCGAGCACCACCAGGCCACCGTCCGCGAGCCCCCGCCCGAGTTCGTCCGCGAGATCGCGCAGGCGGGCGCCG
>DATBMM010000309.1:0-1582 GCA_036554825.1 Candidatus Limnocylindrales bacterium | reverse complement strand
CGGCCTTGCCCTTGGGGATGCGGGCCTCGAACAGCTCCTCGACGCGCGGCAGACCGGCGGTGATGTCGAGGCCGGCGACGCCGCCGGTGTGGAACGTCCGCATCGTCAGCTGCGTGCCCGGCTCGCCGATCGACTGCGCGGCGATGATGCCGACCGCCTCGCCCACGCCGACCATCTCGCCGGTGGCGAGGTTGCGGCCATAGCAGGCGCGGCAGACGCCGTACCGTGCTTCACAGGTCAGCGGCGAGCGGACGAGCACCTCGTCGACACCGGCCTCGTCGATGCGGGCCGCCAGCTCCTCGGTGATCATCTCGTTGCGCTCGACGAGGACCGGGGGCTCCTCGCCCTTCTTGACCTTGACCGAGGGATCGGGCAACGCGGCCGCCGCGAGTCGCCCGGTGAGGCGGCGCTGGAAGGCGCCCTTCTCATCGCTCGACTCGGAGCGGATGATCCAGCTCCCCTCCTCGGTGCCGCAGTCGTCGTCACGCGTGATGACGTCCTGGGCGACGTCGACCAGCCGCCGGGTGAGGTACCCGGAGTCGGCCGTCCGGAGCGCGGTGTCGGCGAGCCCCTTGCGGGCGCCGTGGGTCGAGATGAAGTATTCGAGGACGGTCATCCCCTCGCGGAAGTTGCTCCGCACGGGGACGTCGATGATCCGCCCGGACGGGTCGGCCATGAGGCCGCGCATCGCGCCGAGCTGGCCGATGTTGCCCTTGTTCCCGCGCGCGCCTGAGGCGGTCATCATCGTGACCGGCCCCGACGGATCGAGGGACTTCATCATCTCGTTGGACAGGTCGTCGGTCGTCTCCTTCCAGACGTCGACCACCTGCTCGTAGCGCTCGTCCTCGGTGATGAGGCCGCGCTGGAACTGGCGATCGATCTCGGCTACCCGCTCGTCGGCGGTCTCGAGGCGGGTCGCCTTGTCCTTCGGGATCTCGATATCGAACAGGCCGATCGTCATCCCGCCACGGGTGGCGAACTCGAAGCCGACGCTCTTGATGCCGTCGACCAGGTGCGCCGTCTCCTCGGCCCCGAGGTCGCGGTAGCAGCGATCGACGAGCTCCTTGAGATCGCTGCGCTTCATCACGGTGTCGTGGAAGCGCAGCTGGTCGGGCACGATCTGGTTGAAGATCACCCGGCCGACGGTGGTCCGCCGGCGCTCCGGCCGGAGCTGCTCGGTCTCGGCGTCCCAGGTCTGCACCTCGACGTCGATGACCTCGTGCAACTGGGCGCCGGTCTTCTCCCGGAGCTGGTAGGCGAGGATCGCCTCATCCTCCGACGCGAAGGACCGGATCTGCTGCTTCTTGGACCGCGTCGGCGCGGCGTCCATCGTCAGGTAGTAGCAGCCGAGGACCATGTCCTGGGTCGGCGCCACGACCGGGCTCCCGTCCGCCGGCGACAGCAGGTTCGCGGTCGACAGCATCATCGTCCGCGCCTCCTCCTGGGCGGCCGTCGACAGCGGCACGTGGACCGCCATCTGGTCGCCGTCGAAGTCCGCGTTGAACGCGGTGCAGACGAGCGGGTGGATCTGGATCGCCGAGCCCTCGACGAGGACCGGCATGAACGCCTGGATGCCGAGGCG
>DATBMM010000037.1:0-10791 GCA_036554825.1 Candidatus Limnocylindrales bacterium | reverse complement strand
GACGACGTAGGCCAGCCGGACCGGCGCGTTCGAGGCCAGCACCCGGGCCACCTCGATCCGCGGTCCGTCGGCGTCGACCGGCATGGGCAGCAGGCGATTGCCAGTCGTGCGGAACGCGTCGATGGCGCCGATGTAGGTCGGATTCTCGAGGACCACGGCGCTGCCCGGCCCGGCGATGTGCGACGCGATGAGGTGGACGGCCTGCTGTGCGCCGTTGGTGATCAGCACCTGGTCGGGGTCGGTGGGGACGCCGAGACGGCCCAGATAGCCGGCGATCGCGATGCGAAGGCGCGGCAACCCGAAGGGGTCGTAGCCCATCTCCCCGAGCAGGTCGGGGACGTCGTCCCGCAGCGCCGTCTCGACCGCTGCGGCGACGGCGGGGCCGGCCGGCAGGGCGCCGATCGTCAGCTGGATCGCATCGGGATGATCGGGGATCGCGGACAAGCCGCTCGACCATGCCGGCGCCTCGCCGATCCGGACCGGCACCTCGGTGTCGGTGTCCTCGGCCGGCGTGGGGGCGAGGGCGAACAGGCCCGGCCGGCGGGCGGCCACGCGAGTCCCGCTGCCCTGGCGACTGCGCGCCAGGCCGGCCAGGCGCAGTCGGTCGTAGGCGGCGACGATCGTCGTGCGGCTGAGTGCCAGCTCCCTGGCCAGCTCGCGCTCGGCGGGGAGACGGGTGCCCGGTGGGAGCAGCCCCACGTCGATCGCGCGCGTGATCGCGTCCGCCAGCTGCTCGTTGAGGGGATCGGCCCCGTCGGCCCACGGGCTGATGAGCTCGACCAGTCCAACAGCCGAAACCATCGACTGCCTTTTCAGTCCACTTGGTGCCGATTGGCTATATGGGTCCTCGGTCATCCGTGCCAATATCGAGCAAAGAGCAGTCCATTGTCAAGGTGGACTGTCGGGTTCAGGTCCGAATGGACCGGAAAGGATGGCGACGAATGGACACCGGATCGGCCGTGATGGCAGCGATCGTGATCGTCATCCCGTTCCTCGTGCTCGCGATGGCGGCGCTTCGGTTCGGGGTCGACTCCCGACCCGGGGTCGGTGAGCGCGACCGCCGGCCGTGGATGGTCGGCTGACGATACGACTCCAGCGCAGGCGAACGACCCCGGTCTCCCACCGGGGTCGTTTCGTGTCCACGTGAGGGCCGCCCTGGGGAGCGATCCGATCCGGCGCTAGTCCTTGCCGGTGCGGAGCGCGGCCTTCATCGCGCGCTTGCCCGCCTGATATGACGCCAGCGCCTCAGCCGAGTCGACGTCCCCGAGCGTCGGGTGCGTCGGCATCACCGCGTCCATGCCGGGCAGGTCCACGCCAAGGCGCTTGCCGAGGATCGCGAGCAGGCTCCGGGCCTTCATCTCACCGATACCCGGGAGTCTGAGCAGTCGCCGCTCGAGGTCCCGCCCGTCCGTCGCCTCGGTCCAGATCCGGCTCGCGTCATTCCCGTAGTCCGTGGCGATCGCCGCGGCCAGCTGCTGGACCTTGCCGGCCATCGAGCCCGGGAACCGATGGAGCGCGGGTCGCTCCCGGAAGACGGCGTCCAGGGTCGCCGGGTCCGTCGCGGCGATCGCCGCGGCGTCGAGGTGGCCGAGCCGGCGCTTCAGCTCGGCCGGCCCGCTGAACGCCTTCTGGACCGTGACCTGCTGGTCGAGGGCGAAGCCGATCAGGAGTGCCAGGGGCTCGTCGACCAGCAGGCGGTCGGCGGTGTCATCGCCGGTGAACGGCAGTCGGTCGACGGTCGCGGGCATGCCGGCATGGTAGTCGCTGGCCGGACGAGCGATCAGCGCGGGGAGCGCGCGAGCTCCAGTCTCGGGTCCGCCGCGATCCGGCGGCCGAGGGCGATGAAGCCCTGGCCGATGGTCCGGCGGACGGTGGTCGGGCGCCCACTCGTCCGGCTGCGGAGGGCCTCGCTGACGAACCGCTCGTGCCGCTCGTGGGCCTGGTCGAGATCGATCGGATCCAAGAACATGTCGAATACCTCTCTTCGGGTCACTCGAGGACGATGCGGACGCCATCGCCCGATGGTTCGTCGACGACGACGACCGGACCGGTCAGACCGCTCTCGATCGCCTCGCGGATGCGCATGGCCGCGGCGTCCGACAGGCCGGGGACGCGCTGGAGGGCGGACTGGCCGAGGGCCAGCGGGACACGCAGGTTGACGACCTTGCGACCGGCCTCGGTGACCTCGATCCTGAGCGCCCGGCCGGCTCCGCCCGCGGGAGGGCGGGCGGATGCGGCGGCCGGGTGGTGGTGCGGTCGCTGATCGGAGGTGGATCGATCATCGAGCGCATCGAGGATCGGTCGTGCTTCCTCCGCCGTGAGACGCCCGTCGGCGACCAGGCGCAGGACGGCGTCGAGCGCTTCGTCAGTCATGCGTCACCCCTCCTCGAGGGCGGACAGACGCCGCGTGGCCTCGGTCACGTCGATGTCGCCACGCTCGAGGGCGCGCAGGACCTCGAGACTCCGATCCGGCGTCGCCGGGGGGCTGGGTGCGACAGCCGCCCGCCGGGCCGCCTCGTCGGCCACGCGCACCGACAGGTCCCCGGAGGTCGACCGGAACGTGATCGTCGGACCGTCGCCGGAGCCGAGGACGATCGGACGTCCCCCACCCCCCGACCGGTGGTCGACGTTCGGTCCATGGATGTCGCCGGTGAGCGTCGTCGCCTCGATGCGGACGGGTCGTGGCGACTCGATCGCGGTATCGCCACTCACGGTCTCGACGCTGAACGAGCCATCGCCCTGGAACGTGCCGACGAGCGTGATGTCCCCCGAGGTCGTCGTCGCCTGTAGAGCACGGACGACACCGGCGCGAAGCTCGAGATCACCGGACACGGTCCGGGCGGACAGGTCGAGCTCGCCGGTCGCGGTCACCTCGACGTCACCGGACACGGCGTCGACGACGAGCCTGCCGCCGGCGTCCCGCACGGAGACGTCCCCCGAGGCGCTCGTCAGCCGCACGTCGCCGGTGAGGCGGGCGGCTCGGACATCGCCGCTGCGCGATTCGAGGACGACCGTCGCTCCGACCGGGGCCTCGACGATGAGGTCGGCATCGTCCGAGCGACCGCGGCGTCGATGCCCGACTGCCTGCGGCATCCCGCCGGTCGAGACCGACAGGCTGCGCTCGCCGCGCTCGACGAGGAGTCCGTCGGTGGCAACGCCGTCGCTCGCGCGGACCGTCGCCCGGTCGCCGGCGACGCCGGTGATGCGGACGTCGCCGTCCTCGAGCCGCAGGACGAGCAGGCCGTCCATGCCGATCGTGTGCTCGATCCCGGCCGCGCGCGCGGCGGCGGCCATCAATCTCGGTCCTTCCGGAGTTCGCGGATGGCGGCTGCGGCCGCCTCGGCCGTGATCTCGTGGCGCGCCAGCCGCTCGAGGATGGCGTCGCGGCTGTCGGGCACGGGCGTGACGGCGGTGTCGTCGTCGGGATCGGCGTCGGCGCGCGGGCCGAACCCCAGCGCGCGCACGAGCGCCTCGACCCGGGCGCGGACCGTCGGATAGCTGATCCCGAGCTCGCGCTCCATCTCGCGGAGGTTCCCGCGCGATCGGAGGAAGCTCTCCAGGAGCAGTGTCTGCTCGCGCGTCAGCCGGCCGAACCGACCGACGCTGAAATCGCCCTCGAGGGTCGTCCCGCAGCTCCCGCAATGGAGCCGCGTCACGGCGAGCTCGCCCGCACAGACCGGGCATGTGGCGATCACATCATGTGCCATGACCGCATTTATAGCAAGCGATGTTTCGTTTTGTCAAGGTTGTCTGTAACTTTAGGAGGCCCCGGGTCCTTTCGACAAATGTCCAGTCGTGTTCGCCACGGACGTCAACAGCCAGCGACCCACTCGGGGATCCACCATGGGGACACAGCCCGGCCGGACGTCGGTCGGGCGTGATCAGGGAAAGGAGGACCGTCGTGGCCTCGACGCCGATGGCGAGGGCGGACGCCTACGGGCTCCTGCCCTCGATCATGATCCTGCTGCTGCTGATCCTCGCGAGCCTGGGGATCGTGGCGCACGCCGCCACGCTCTAGCCCTCCGGGTCGAGCACGTACTCAGGGCGGCCTCGGGCCGTCCGACCCGGCCCCGGTCGACGTACCCCCCACGTCGCGCCGGGGCCTCCGCACGTCCCGGGGTGGCCCGGGAATCACGAGGCCCGGCATCCGCCGGGCCTCGTTGCTCGTTCGCGGGCGGGATCAGCCGCCGGCGCGCCAGGTGCCTGCGGAGAGGGTCAGGCTGCCGATCGCTGACCGCCAGTACTTGCCGGACTTGGGCGGGTCCATGCGCGCCCTGGCCCAGTACGTCCGCTTGGACGTGAACGTGAAGTCCCGGGCGCCACTCGCGCTGGGGCTCGACATCAGGATCTGGTCCATCGTCCGATTGGTGGTGAACAATGAGCGGATGTGCGGCGAGACGCTGTTGATCGCCTCGGCGAAGACCATCCGTGCGCCGGCTCGCAGGAACCCGGCCCCGTAATTGTCGACGCGCTTGATGGCGGTCGACTTCGACGGGTTGGCCGAGCCCCACTCCGAGTTGCCGGATGCGTAGCACAGGCGATTGAGGATCACGACCGCGTTCTTCGCCATCTGGATGTCGCGGTCGATGTAGTACTCGCCCCAATACTTGACGTTGTAGTTGCTCTTGCCGGCGCTGGCGTTGAGGCCCATGCCGTCCTTCGTGTACCGCTGGAACGCGCCATACGGGCTGGGATAGCCGTTGCCGTGGCCGAGGTAGATCAGGAGGTTGGCGCCGCGGGCGGCTGCCTTGACCTTCGTCCAGGTGGCGTTGGGGCTGTAGATCTCCGTGACGGAGGCCCCGTACGAGCGGGCGAGCTTCGCGTAGACGCGAGCGCTGTCACGGTACTTGGCGGTGCTCGACCCGGCCGGACCCACGACCACGACGACCTTGATGCTCGCCGCGCGCGTCTCTTGGGGAACCGCCAGCGCGCCAAGACCGGCGACGACGACGGCGATGAGTGCGGTGATGATCACGCGGTGCGACTGCCGGAGGGACGCCCGCTGGGCGCCGCTGGGACGAACTGGCAAGATCCTTGCCTCCTCTCTGCCGGACATCGCGTGGGGGACGCGATGACGGTGACGGGGCCGCCGACGGCAGAACAGACGCGATGGGCGGACGAAGCCTCGGACCGGTGAGCGGTCGAAAGGCGAGACCCACGGGCCGCGATGCGGAGCGTGGGCTGTCGAGTACGGACCCGACGGTGACAGGAGTCCTGCCGATGGGGGGCGGCGAGTCTTCTGTTGGGCCTGTCTATCGGGAGTGGGCGCTGGGGGTCTGTGTCGGGGAGTATGGCACCCACCGCTGCGACCGTCTCCCACCAGAGGTCCTATCGGGCCCCTGACCCGCCCACCCGACGGTCGATTTCGGTGCCTCGGCGCACCATCCGGCGATGGGTCGAACGTGCGGATTTCGGCTATGCTCCGGGCGCCCACCGGACGTGTGCAGCGCGCGCCCGGGCGGCCCCGCCGTCGCGCTCCCATGGATCCGCCGGCGCAACGGCCACGATCCCACGCAGGAGCCGACCACACTTGACCTTCGAATCGCTCGGCCTTTCGGCCGATCTGCTGCAGACCGTCGCCGACGAGGGCTACACCGAGCCGACCCCCATCCAGGCGGCCGCGATCCCCGTCGTGCTCGAGGGTCGCGACGTCCTCGCCGCCGCCCAGACGGGCACCGGCAAGACCGCTGCCTTCACCCTGCCCATCCTCGACCGGCTGCGCGGCCACGCCAATGACTCGTTCTCGCCCGCACGCCATCCGGTCCGGGTGCTGATCCTGGTGCCGACGCGCGAGCTCGCGATGCAGGTCGATGAGAGCGTCCGGACCTACGGTCGCACGGTCCCGCTGCGGTCGACGGTGGTCTACGGCGGCGTCCCGATGGACCCCCAGATCAAGGCCCTTCGGGCTGGGGTCGAGATCCTGACGGCGACCCCCGGACGGCTGCTCGATCTCGTCGGACAGCGGGTGGCGAACCTCGGGCAGGTCGAGGTCCTCGTGCTCGATGAGGCCGACCGCATGCTGGACATGGGCTTCCTGCCCGATATCCAGCGGATCATCGAGCTGCTGCCGAAGCGCCGTCAGAACCTCATGTTCTCGGCGACCTTCTCTGATGACATCCGCCGGTTGTCGGGCACGATCCTGCGCGACCCGGCCACCGTCGAGGTCGCGCCGCGCAACACGACGGTCGAGGGCATCCGCCAGCTCGTCTACCCGGTCGACCGGGACCGCAAGGAGGAGCTCCTCGCCCACCTCATCCGCGCCGACGACCTCCACCAGGTCCTGGTCTTCACCCGCACCAAGCTGGCCGCGTCGCGGCTCGCGTCGCGACTCGATCGCGCCGGTCTCGACGCGGTCGCCATCCACAGCGACCGCTCACAGCCCGAGCGGACCCGCGCCCTGGAGGGGTTCAAGTCGGGTGACATCCGGGTGCTCGTGGCGACCGACGTCGCCGCCCGCGGCCTCGACATCGAGGACCTGCCGGTCGTCGTGAATTTCGAGCTGCCGTGGAACCCGCAGGACTACATCCACCGCATCGGCCGGACCGGCCGGGCCGGCGCGAGCGGTGAGGCGATCAGCCTCGTGTGCATCGACGAGGTCGAGTTGCTGCGTGCCGTCCAGCGGATGCTGAAGCGGGCCATCCCGTGGACCGTCGAGGAGGGCTTCGTCCCCGACCGCTCGGTGGAGCCACGGCCGCTCGGGATGCGTTCCGGACACGCGCACGTGGGACGCGAGCACCACGCCCGCCGAAAACCGGTCCGGGCCCGCCCGGGAGCGGGCGTCGGATCCGGCGGCGGCGAGGGCCGGCGGGGCGATGGTGGGCGGCGCTCGCGGGGTCGCGGGCGGAGCCAGGGCTAGGACGCGGGCCGTCCGCCCGGGTCACGATCAGACGGCGCCGGTCTCGGCGACGTCGGCCTGGATCATCTCGGCGCCGGGGAAGAAGAAGCCCAGCATCAGGTCGCAGGCGACGCTCTCGACCCCGTAGCGGTTGATCAAGGCGTGATGACCGACCGGCGTCGGCGGCATCGATGCCCCGGTCCGGAGGCCGACGCTGACGTCGCGCAGGAGCACGAACTCGCCGGTCGGTCGCGTCAGCGCGCGTCCCGGGTCGAAGCCTGGCAGGGTCGGCATCTCGCCCTCGACCGTGTAGGGCCCGACCTCCAGCCGGATGTCGTGCCACGAGGCGTGGACCGGCATGGTCGGATCCTCGTTGCCCACCGCGATCAGGACGTCGTCGACGGGGATGGACAGGCCCGACCCGGTCACGGGCTGACCGACGAGCGGATACCACGAGACGCGGTCGATGGCGAGGGCGCTCTCGTGCTCGAGCACCTCGCGCAGGGAACCGGCGCGCGCCAGCAGACCACTGGCGACCCCCTCAGCCGTGTATGCGTCGACCTTGATCGGCATGCTGTCCCCGCGACGGTGGCCTCAACCCTGCGGCTCACGCGCGCGCGCGACAAGTGACCCATCGGTACCGGATCGTGGTCACCGGTGGTCCGCACCCGTGCGGGGGAGCCGGCGCCGTCAGCGGCGCTGCCGGCAGCCGCAGGGCTGGTCGAGCGGGGTCAGCGCGATGCGCAGCAGCGAGCGGACGATCGGCGTCGGGTCGGTCCGGCTCTGGTTCGTGAGCACCGCGATCGACACGCCCTGGTCCGGCAGATAGCGCACCACGGACCGGAAGCCCAGCAACCGCCCGGAATGGCCGACCGTGCGCAGACCGTCGATCTCGAGGACCTGCGTGCCGTAGCCATACGGGATGTTCGACTTGAGGGTGGTGGTCCCGGTCGCGTCGACCATGGCGGCGAGGTACTCGGGCCGCAGCACCTCACCTCCGTACAGGGCGTGCGCCCAGCGGGCGATATCCCGAGCGGTCGACGCGAAGCCCCCGGCCGCACCGGCGGCCGTGACGACGGAGGTGAACGGCACCAGCGGCGTGCCATCGGACAGGTCGATCGCCGGCGCCGCCTTCGAGGCCGACTGGAACCGGTAGCCGTGGGCGATATCGGCCGGTGGCTCGTCGGCGGGCTGGTACCAGGTCCCGTCGAGCCCGAGCGGTCGGAGGAATCGGGCGCGCACCTGATCGGCCAGCGGCGCCCCCCCGACCTCCTCGGCGAGCATGCCGAGGACGAGGTAGTTCGTGTTCGAGTAGTGGAAGCCCTTGCCCGGCTCGAAGTAGGGCTTGCCGACGTAGCGCAGCGCGAGCGCCGGATCCCAGCGTCGATCGGGGCGCGCCAGCAGCTGCCGGTCGATCGAGGCGTGGAAGAAGTAGTCGCGCAGGCCGCTGGTGTGGTCGAGGAGCTGACGCACCTTGACCTTGTTCGAGACCTTCTTGAGGGTCGGCAGGTAGCGACGGACGGAGGCGTCGAGGTCGATGATCCCGTCCTCGGCGAGGGCCAGGATCAGGGCGGCGGTGAACGTCTTGCTGACGCTCGCGATGGCGAAGGTCGTCGACCGGGTGACGACAGCCTTGCTCGGGACATCGGCCAGACCGCTGACGCCGGACCAGGTCGACCCGTCCGGCAGCACGATGGCGACCGAGATGCCCGGGATCGCGTAGCGCTCCCGCAGGCGATCGAGGCGAGCCTGGAGCGCGAGGCGGGTCGCCGGGGGGAGGCGCGGCCGGGTGATCGAGACCGGCGGCTGGACCGCCGGCGGAGCCCCGGCCTCGGGACCGGGATCGGGCGCGAGCGAGGCTCCCGGCGTGGTCGCCGGTGTGGCCGACGGCGGCAGCGTGATCGTCGCCGACGGCGACGGCTCGGCGCCCACCGGCTCGCTCGCGAGCGCGCTCGGATCGGCGGGGGTCGCGGACGACGGTGTGTCGGGCGTCAGCGGGTCGGGGGTCGTGGTCGGTCGCTGACTCGTGGTCGGGAGCTGCGCGTTCGATGTGGGCGAGGGGCCCAGGGACGCGTCGGGTGGCGTCGGGGTGGGTGCGGCGACCAGGGGTCCGAGAGCGACCGTGATCACGGCCGCGGCCAGGGCCAGCGGTGGCAGGAGGAGGACCCGTCGGACGCCGGTCCGACCCGGTCGGGACGCGCTCATGCAGGCGGGACGATACCGCGACGGCATCGCGGCTACCATCCCCGGGATGCCTGCCACCGACCGGTCGTGAACGCCGCCGAGCTCCTGCGCGCGGTCGGGCTCCTCGCCGACGGCCCGGTGGTCTGGGGTCGACCCGGTCGTCCGCTGCCGGCCTCGCGGGCGGGGGTGTTCGTGGTGGAGCTGACCGCGCCACTGGCGCGTGCACCGGTCGAGCTGACACGGGTCGGGAAGTGGCTGGAGCGCGTCCCGGGGCTGACGCTCGATGGCGACCGGCCGACGTCGCGGGCCCTCGCCGCTCGGCTGTCGGCGTTCTGGCTGCCGTCGCAGACCGTGGTGTTCGTCGGTTCGACCACGGCATCGATCAGCGGCCGCGTGGCGGCCATGCAGCGGACGGTGCTCGGCGATCGTCGTCCGCATGCCGCCGGCCACTGGCTGCAGACGTTCGAGGCATCGACGGCGATGCGGGTCTGGTGGGCCGAGACCGAGGCGGTCGAGGAGTACGAGGACGCGCTCCTGGCCGCGTTCGCCGACGCGATCCCGCCCGAGGAGATCGCGGCTCTGCCGGATCGGGACGCGGTGCTGCCCTGGGCGAACCTGCGCCGGCCGACCGGTGAACGGCGCTCGACCGGGCTGGCCGGCTCGCTCCTGCCCGAGGAGCGGGTCGTGACCCCACCGACACGGGTCACGGTCATGCCCGACGGCGATGCCGAGGGCGCGCGTGGCGAGCCACCAGCGCGGCGGGCTCGGGCGCGGGGCGCTGGGGCGGCGGCACGGGCTGCTGGGCCTTCCTCGGCGGGGTCGAAGGCGGGACGTGGCGTGTCGGCCGCGACGTCGGCCGCGGCCCAGGCCGGCGTGATGCTGACCGCCGATGGTGCCGAGCGGCTCCAGGCGGAGCTGCGGGAGCTGACGGAGGTCCGTCGGCCGGAGGTCATCGCCCGGATCCGGGCCGCCAAGGAGCTCGGCGACCTGCGCGAGAACGCCGACTACACGGCCGCCCGCGAGGAGCAGTCGTTCCTGGAGGGCCGCATCCAGGCGCTCGAGGGGCGGCTGCGCGAGGCGGTGGTCACGGCCCCACCGGCAGCCGGAGACGGCGCGCACATCGGGTCGCGGGTCACGGTCGAGGTCGACGGGATCGAGAGCGTGTACACGCTCGTGGGCTCGGCCGAAGCCGACCCGTCGGCCGGGCGGCTGTCCGTGGCCTCACCCGTCGGGAAGGCGCTCGTCGGCGCCCGAGCGGGCGACGAGGTCGACGTGCAGACGCCGCGGGGCCGCGCCGCGTATCGGGTGCTGGCCGTCGAGTAGGTCGTGGTGGCGGGCGGCGTTGTGCCTTAGCCCTTCGCGCCGTCGACCAGCTTGTGCTCGACCGCGTAGAGCGCCGCCTGGGTGCGGGACGCCAGTCCGAGCTTGCCCAGGATGTTCGACACGTAGGTCCGCGCCGTCCGCTCGGTGATGAACAACTCGCTGCCGATCTCCTTGTTGCTCATCCCCTGCCCCAGCAGCCGCAGGACGTCCTTCTCGCGATCGGTCAGCGGCTCTGCCAGCTCCTCGTCGGGCGACTTCTTGGCGCGCATCCGCTGGGCAAGGAGTCGGGCCACCGCGGGATCGAGGTGGACCTCGCCGGCGAACGCGGCACGGACCGCCGCCGCGACCTCCTCGGCCTCGGCGTCCTTGAGCACGTACCCGGAAGCCCCGGCCTCGAGCGCGGAGGTGACCTTCTCCTCCTCGATGAACGAGGTCATGGTCACGATCTC
>DATBMM010000229.1:0-1818 GCA_036554825.1 Candidatus Limnocylindrales bacterium | reverse complement strand
TCCAGTCGAGGAGCTGCAGCCGATCCTCGGCGCTCCAGTAGCCGAAGTCGGGCGCGGTGAACACCCGCGTGCCCTCGAAGGGGAAGGAGCCGATGTCCTCGATGAAGATCCAGCGCTCGGTGGGCGTGCGCTTGATGTCGGCCAGCACCGGCAGCCGGTGGAAGTTGCGCAGGCAGCGCACCACGTGGTCGCGCAGGGCCTGCCACTCGCCGTTGCGGACGGCCACGCCGTACTCGTGCTCGAACAGCGAGGGGCGCTTCGGGCTCTGGCGGTACAGGCCGCCGCGCGAGGCCTTCCACTCCTCGCGCATCTGGCGCACGGTGTTCTCGATCAGCGAGGATTCGCTGAGGCCGTGACCGTCGCGCAGGGCGAGGAGCGAGCGCTCGACCGCCTCGTGCACCAGACGGCCGGCCCACATCTGTCGGGTGGCGAGCTGCTTGAGGACGTAGAGGCGACGGACCAGCGGGTCGGCGTCGGCGTCCCAGCCGCCCCACGCGCCGTAGTACTGGTAGTAGTAGCGGCGCCGACACTCCTGGAAGGCGTTGTCGCGGGTTCGCGACCAGGAGAAGTCGTTGACGAGCTCGGCCACGTCCCCAGCATAGCATCGCCGCGACGCAACCCGCGCCCGCCCTTGCCGCTCCCCGGCGGGCGTGCTAGGCTCCGGCCACTTTCACGGGAGTGGAGCCCGCTCCCGGACACGCGGGCAGCCAGGGGAGACGCCGATGCCGTTCGTCAACATCCGGATCTACGAGGGCTGGGGCAAGGACAACCTGGACGAGATCGCCAAGCGAGTGACCTCCGCCATCGCCGACGTGACCAAGCTGCCTCGGGAAGCGGTGTGGGTCGTCTTCGAGCAGGTCGACCCGCCCGACTGGTACATCGGCGGCAAGCCCGGCGATCGCATGAAGAAGTGACCGCGGCGACCGTCACCTCCCGCGATCCGCGCTTCACCCAGGTCGTGGGCGGCCGGGTCGAGTTCGAGCGGGTCGCCGGCGACTGCCTGTTCACCGAGGGGCCGCTGTGGCACCCGGCGGGCCGCTACCTGCTCTGGAGCGACATGCCCGGCGATCACCTGCGCCGGTGGTCCGCGGCCGACGGCGTCAGCACGTTCCGAAAGCCCTGCAACAAGTCCAACGGACTCACGTGGGACCGGCAGGGACGCCTGCTGGCCTGCGAGCACGCCTCGAGCCGGGTCTCGCGCACGGAGACGGACGGCCGGATCGTGCCGCTCGCCACCCACTTCGACGGCAAGGCGCTCAACAGCCCGAACGACATCGTCTGCGCCGGCGACGGCTCCATCTACTTCAGCGATCCCCCGTACGGCCGCGCCGAGTTCTACGGTGTGCCCCGACCGCAGGAGCTGGCCTTCCAGGGCGTGTTCCGGGTCGGGCCGGATCCGAAGAGTCCGGTCCTGCTCGCCGACGACTTCGACCGGCCCAACGGTCTCTGCTTCTCCCTCGACGGCCGCCGGCTCTTCGTCAACGACACCGCCCGGCAGCACATCCGGGTCTTCGACGTGAAGGCCGACGGAAACCTCTCGAGCGGCAAGATCTGGGCGGAGACGACCGGCGAGGGCAAGGGCGCGCCCGACGGCATGAAGATCGACTCGATGGGCCACGTCTACTGCACCGGCCCGGGCGGCATCCACGTGTTCACCCCCGACGCGCAGTGCCTCGGGGTGATCCACACTCCGGAATACGTCGCCAACTTCGCCTGGGGCGACGCGGACTACCGGAGCCTCTACGTCACCGCCTCGACGTCGGTCTATCGGATCCGGGTCGCCACGCCCGGCCTGCCCGCGCTCTAGTGCTGCAGTAG
>DATBMM010000176.1:0-2807 GCA_036554825.1 Candidatus Limnocylindrales bacterium | reverse complement strand
GCTCAGAACGACATGTCGCCATCAGCGACAGCGCGGGCCGCCGCGCGGCGCCGATTCAGCCGGCGAGCGGGACGACCCGGCCCTCCGCGTCCACGCTGGCCTGCCGGCGCCTCGCCTTCAGCTCCGCGCCGGGGACCTGGTTACGTGCGTGGTAGCTCGATCGCACCAGCGGGGCCGACTCGACGTGCTTGAAGCCAAGATCGAGGGCCGCCGCCTTCATCTCCGCGAACTCGTCGGGGTGGTAGTAGCGCTCCAGGGGGAGGTGCTTGAACGACGGCCGCAGGTATTGCCCGACGGTCAGGATGTCGACGTCGTTCGCGCGCAGCGCCTCGAACGCCTCCTGGAGCTCCTCGCGGGTCTCGCCGAGGCCGACCATCAGGCTCGACTTGGTGTGGACCGCGTAGCCGATCTCCCCCGCCATCTCCTTGGCGCGCCGCAGCACGTACAGGCTGCGCTCCCACCGCGCGCGCTTGCGGACCGGCTTCTGGAGCCGCTTCACGGTCTCGAGGTTGTGGTTGAGGATGTCGGGTCGGGCGTCCATGACGGTCCGCAACCGGTCGTCGGAGCCATCGAAGTCGGGGATGAGGACCTCGATGCCCATGCCCGGGCTCGTTCCGCGCATCCGGGTGATCGTCTCGGCGAAGATCCGCGAGCCGCCGTCGGCCAGATCGTCGCGGGCGACGCTGGTCACGACAACATGCTCGAGCCGCATCGCGGCGACGGCCTCGGCCACGCGCCGCGGCTCGTCGTCGTCGAACCACGTCGGCCGGCCGGTCTTCACCGCGCAGAACCCGCACGCCCGAGTGCACGTGTCGCCGAGGATCATGATCGTCGCGGTGCGCTGGTCCCAGCACTCCCCGATGTTCGGGCAGTGGGCCTCCTCGCAGACGGTGTTGAGCTGGAGGCCGCGGAGCAGGCCCTTCAGGTCGTGGTAGTTGTCACCCGACGGCATCCGTGCGCGGATCCAGTCGGGATGACGGCGCATCGGTGTCGCCGGTCCGCCCATCGCGATCGTGTCCGGGACGGGCGCCGCGTGCCCGCCCGGAGGCTCGAAAATCGGGAGCTCACGGGCCATGATCGGAGTGTAGTCCGGTTCCTCCGCGCCGGCCGTCACGAGTAGCCAGCGCCGGGTGGGGCATGGAAGCGGCTGCTGATCGTGCTCGTGGCTCGGTCGCCGTCGCGGGCGACGAGGAGCAGGTACCAGTCGCTGGCAGCGTCGAACGCCGGGCGGCGCGCGGGGTCGATGGCGTCGACCGGGATGCTGCGCTTGAGGCCGTCGGCGGTCTCGAATGTCCCGACGTCCTGACACGCGTCACCGGGGACCCAGCCCACCCGGAGCGCGGCCTCCTCGGGCAGCCGTGGCGGCTGGGCGTGACAGAGATAGACGACCGAGACATCGGTGAGCCAGCCAGGCGCGTCGATCTCGACGGTCGTCGGCGTCGACCAGACGTGGATGTTGACCGGCGTCCCGAAGTCGAGCGAGGAACCGCCGATGCAGCCCCCGGCCACGAGCGTCATGGCCAGAGCCGCGCCGATGATCTGTCGCTCACCGCCCATCGAACGTCGCGCGCAGGCCGCTCGCGAGATCGCGCGGCACGTAGCCGAGCTCCGTCGCGGCTTTCGCCGAGGACCCCCAGAACGTCACGCCGATCGACGACCGAGCGACCTCGCCCAGGTCGTCGGGAAAGCCGAGCGCGCGGGCCAGGCGGGCCGGCGCCCGGGACCCGAGACGCACCAGCCCCGTCGGGATCTCCAGGCGCGGCAGCGAGCGGCCACCGAGCCGCGCGGCGACTCCCATCGCGTCGCGGAGCCGCATGTTCTGTCCGCCCAGGAAGTAGGACTCGCCGATGCGGCCCCGGTCCAGCGCAGCGACGATCCCGGCCGCGACGTCATCGACGTAGACCGGCGAGATGCCCAGATCGGCCAAGACCAAATAGGGCAGCGTGCCGTAGAACGCCCCCTTGAGCTGACCGCCGATGGCGGAGTGGTCGTTCGGTCCGTAGGTCGTTCCGGGCATGGCGATGACGATCCGCCCGCCCGACCCGATCCGCTCCTGCACGGCGCGGTGGGCGAGGTATTTCGTCTCGTCGTAATAGCTGAGGAAGCCTTCCGACAGATCGCGGCGGTAGCGCTCGTCGACGATCCGGCCCTTCGTGTTGCCGGCGACGTTGATCGTCGAGATGGCGACCAGGCGGTCGAGGCCGGCCGTCGCGAACGCATCGAGCACCCGGTGCGTGGCCCCCACGTTGGCGTCGTGCATCGCCGGTCGCTCGCTGGCCGGGATGCCGATGCGGTACATGCCCGCGAGGTGGATCGCGGCCTCGGTGCCGCGCATCGCGTCGACGATCGCCGCCGTCCGCGTCAGGTCCCCCTGTCGCAGATCGACGCCCATCGCGGCCAGTGCCTCGGCTCGGTCGAGGTCGCGCACGACCGCCACCACCCGGTCGCCGCGGGCCATGAGCCGGCGGACGACGGCTTCGCCGATGAACCCCGCCCCGCCGGTGACGAAGACACGCATCAGCGGACCGGGGCCGCGAGCGAGGTCGCGGGCGAGGGCGTCAGTAGATCGGGGTGTCCGGCCCGACCGCCTCGAGCCATGCCTTGATGTCGCGCAGCAGCGCCGCGCCGCCGGCCCCGTCGTTCGCGCGGTGGTCGACGCCGAGGACCATATTCATGACCGGGCGGATCGCGATGACGTCGCCGTCGTCGGTCGACTGGATGACCGGCCGCTTGGTGATCGCCTCCATCGTCACGATGCCGACCTCCGGCACGTTGAGGATCGGCATGACCAGGTTCGTGCCGAGATA
>DATBMM010000172.1:0-4232 GCA_036554825.1 Candidatus Limnocylindrales bacterium | reverse complement strand
CCCGTGACGAGCCCCTCTCGACTGATCGACCAGCTCCAGGCTCCGGCACCAGCCTGAGTGTCCACCCCACGGCCTGCCGCGACCGTCGTGCTGCTGCGGCCCGGTCGCGACGGGCTCGAGGTCCTGCTGACGCATCGACCGGCGTCGATGGCGTTCGCGCCGGACGTCCAGGTCTTCCCGGGCGGACGGGTCGATGCCACCGATGCCGACCCACGGATCCTGGCACGGAGCGTGCTGTCGCCCGACGACGCGGCGACGGCGCTCGGCGATCAGCTGCCGCCGACCGAGGCACTGGCCGCGTATGTCGCGGCCATCCGGGAGGCGTTCGAAGAGGTCGGCATCCTGCTCGCCGACCACAGGCCAGGCACCGACCTGGGAGCGGCCCGCCGCCGGCTGCTCGAGTCACCGACGGACTTCCCCTCGATCGCGGAGGCGCTCGATCTGCGCATCCGGACCGACCTGCTCGCGCCGCTGTCGCGGTGGGTCACGCCGCCCATCCTCGACCGACGATTCGACGCGCGCTTCTTCGTGGCGATGGCACCGGGCGGTGTCGAGCCCACGCTTGTCGGCGAGGAGGTCGTGGCCCACGCGTGGCATCGGCCGATCGACGCGCTGGAGTCGATGGCGAGCGGTGCGCTCGCGATGTGGCTGCCGACATCGACGACGTTGACCCAGCTCCTGCACGTCGAGTCGCTCGATGACGTCCGGATGCGGATGGCGCCGGGTCGATCGGGCGACATCGTCGTCGAGGGCATCGGGGAGGAGACCGTTCGGATCGAGATGCCGGCCGGTGGCGGTGTCGCCGGCCAGCCCATCAACGCCTACCTCGTCGGGCGCGAGCGGTTCGTCCTGGTCGATCCCGGCGACCCGACCGGCGACGGACTGGATCGGGCGGTCGAGGAGGCGTCCCGACGAGGTGGCCGGATCGAGTCGATCGTGTTGACGAGCGGGGAACCCGACCATGCCGGCGGCGCGGAGGCGCTGCGGGAGCAGCTCGGAATCGAGGTGCTGGTCGGGCCGGGCGGCGGCCGGTACCTGCCGTACGTCGTCGATGAGCTCGGTGACGGGACGGTCATCGATGCGGGCAAGGTGCCGCTGCGGGTCGTGGCGACCCCCGGTCTCGAGCCGGAGGGTCTGGCCCTCGTCGTGGGGGAGGGGCAGTTCGCGATCACGGGCGACCTCGACGGGCGACGTGGCGCACGATCGATCTTCGGCCCCGTCGACGACGGCGCGTGGCAGGCATCCGTCGAGCGGCTTCGGGCCGCGGCACCCGACGCTCGGTGGCTCGGTGGACACCCGTCGATAGACTCCGGCGCATGACCGAGGAACCGCGGCCGCGGCCCTTCCCGGAGGCCCGCCCGCCGCACCTGCCCGACGCGCTGACCCGGGCATCGCCATGGCTGCTGTTCTTCGGCGCGGTCCTCGCACTCCAACTCTGGCGGGCTGTCGAGCGGTACGACCCGACGGTCGACGGGATCGATCCGATCTCGGCTGTGCGGTACGCGCTGTCGTGGATCCCGTCGCTGGCGATTCCGTTGATCGGTGCGGCGGTCTTTCGCCGCGACCCGGCCGCGCGACGCACCATGCCGTTGCTGGTCTTCGGCGTCCTCCTCCTGACGCTGGGCGAGATCCTCCAACTCTTCTTCGAACCGATCGCCCGGTTCCTCGAGGAACTTACGCCCCCGAGCGAAACCGAACCGTTCGCACAGTCGCCCGCTCCCTTCGCGTTTCGAGTCTTCACCTCGTTCCTCGCGGTCTTCGGCCTCCTCTATGTCGGGGCTGGCCTCTCGTCGGCGCGGACCCAAGCGCGTCGGACGGTCGAGCGCCCGCTGGCGATCTGGCTGGCCGCACTGGCGGTCGTGTCGACGGTGGTGTCAGTGGCCGGCGTGGGTAGCCTGCCGGCCGAGGCGTCGCTCCTGTTCGTGATCCAATTCGTTCTCGGCATCGCCTTGAGCGGCCTGGTGACGCTCGCATGGGTCTATCTCGCGACGGTCACACTCGGTGGATGGCTCGCCGGCGACACCCCGAAACGGGCATGGACGCTCGGCGCGATCGGCACGACGCTCTTGCTCATGCTCCGGTTGATCCTCCCGGTGCTGAGCCTCGTGCCGTTCGATCCAGGATCGGTGATCGTCTGGATCGTGCCGCTCATCTCGTACGCGGGATGGCTCGCATGGATGGCGGCGTTCGCGATCGGTCTGCCGACCCCGCAGTCCTCGACCGTCGCTACGGACGATCCACCGGAAGCGACGCAGCCAGGTTCCGCAACAGGTTGAGGCCCTCGTCGACCGACTCGGTCGGCGCATATGGACCGGGCATCAGGAAGCACGGTCGGCCGGCAAGCGCGACGCCCTCGAGCTGACCCCATGGCTCCTCGAGCGCGCGACCGGCGGCGGTCTCCGCGACGCGCTTGTAGATGAAGACGACGGCGCCCGGACGCCATAACGCGATCTTCTGCCACAGCGGGCCGACGCCCTCGCGCAGCTCGTGCTCCGAGGCCTCGTCGCGCGGGCTCGGTCGCTTGATGAGATCGGTGATCCCGTGACCGGCGGCCACCAGCGCATCGTCGGCCGCCTCAGCTGCTGTCCCGACCGGGATGATCGTCGCCACCTGCAGTCGCTCCCAGAAGCGCCGTCCGAGGCGACCCTGGTGATAGTGCCCCGCCGCCACGCTGACGGGTGACGGGTTCAGCCCGACGAACAGCAGCCCGTCGCGGCGCGGAGGCAGGTCGGCGAGGGTCTGCGTCTCGACGCCCCCGATGGTGACGGTCGCGTGGTGGGGGCCGGGCTCCGGGCGCCGTGTCAGGGCGGCGAGTTCGTCGGGGGTCACGCCTCCGCGGTCAGGTCGCGTCCCGCGTCGAGCCCTCGGGTCGAGGCGCGTCCGGGTCGTCGTCGGCATCCGTGGTCGTGCGCGACTGGATCTCCGCCTGGGCCTTGGAGGCCTCCTCGCGGGCTTCCCGGACGCCCCGGCCGAATGCCCGACCCAACTGTGGGAGTGTCTTCGGCCCGCGCCACAGCAGGACGAGGATCAAGATCACGACGAGCACGAGCGCGATGTCCATCGCCGGATGGTAGCGCGGCCGGGACTCGCTATCGTGCGCCCCATGCTCCTCGTCTATGGTCCGCGCTCGACCGACTACGACTTCGGGCCGGGCCATCCGCTGACGCCGCGCCGCTTCGGACCCGGCATCGACCTGCTGCGGTCGATCGGGGCGGAGCCGGATCTCGCACCGGAACCGGCGGCCGACGGCGAGCTCCTGATGTGCCATTCGCGGGAGTACCTCGAGGTCGTCAAGCGCTTCTCCGTCGACCCGTACGGGTTTCCCGAGGCGGGGATCGGGATCTCCGACAACCCGCCGTTCCCCGAGATGCACGAGGCTGCCGCGGCGGTTGCCGGGGGGTCGATCCGGGCGGTGGAGGCGATCCTGCGCGGGGACGTCGAGCACGCGTTCCATCCGGGCGGCGGCCTGCACCATGCCATGCGTGACCGCGCCTGGGGGTTCTGCATCTACGACGATCCGGCCCTGGCCATCGCCCGGGCACGTCGGGATGGCCTGCGGGTGATGTACGTCGACCTCGACGTGCATCACGGCGACGGCGTCCAGTCTCTGTTCTGGAACGACCCGGGCGTCCTGACGTTCTCGATCCACGAGTCCGGCCGGTACCTGTTCCCGGGCAGCGGCGACGCCAGCGAGGTCGGCGACGGACCGGCGGCCGGGACCGTCATCAACGTCCCGCTGGAGCCGTACACCGGCGACGACGCGTGGTACCCGATCGTCGAGTCGTACCTGCCTGTCCTGGCTGCGGCCTTCGGACCCGACCTGATCGTCTCGCAGCACGGCGCCGACACGCACGCCTGGGACCCGCTGGCGCACCTCAACGTGACGACCGCCGCGCACGGGAAGGCGGCTCGACTCGTCGATGCGATCGCGCACCTGTACGCCGGCGGTCGGTGGCTCGCGACCGGTGGCGGCGGCTACGACGCGTACCGGGTAGTGCCGCGGACCTGGGCTCTCACGTGGCTCGCCGGCGCGCACCGGGAAACGCCTTGGACGACGCCCGACGACTGGCGGGAACGGTGGGCCGCCGAGGGAGCCCGGTATGGGCAGGCGCCGCTGCCGGAGCACTTCGAGGATCAGACGAATGCCGGGCTCCCGCGCGACGCTACCCAGGACAGCGCCGAGCGATACGCCCATGCCCTCGCCGCGATCCACCGGAGCGTGGTCAGCCCCC
>DATBMM010000153.1:0-2056 GCA_036554825.1 Candidatus Limnocylindrales bacterium | reverse complement strand
GGCGTCGGACATGGCCGGCGTATCGTACGCAAACCGTCTTCCGAAGGAGGGGTCACCGATGCTGTCGGACCATCCTGCCTATGCGACCCTGCCCACGTCCGACCTCGAACCGTCGCGACCGTTCTACGAGGTGGCGGACCTTCGCCATGCTGGAGTGCAGCAGGGTCTGAGGCGTCCAGACCTCACGCGGTCCGCGGACCGTGCCGGAGGAACCAGGCGACCGTCATCGTCGCCGCCCCGACGATCGCCGCGACCGAGTTGGGCAGAGTGATGACCGGGTTGCCGAGCGAGATGCCGTACCCGATCCAGAGCAGGAATCCGAATTCGAGGACGGCCAGATAGGCGATCGACACGTCAGCTGACGAGCGCCGGTGGAGCATGCGCCGGATCTGGAGCAACGGCGAGATGGCCATCAGCACGCCCCATGCGGCTGCGGCGATCCCGAGCGGTTCGGCCACGGTGTGACGGATCCTTGGTGTGCACGCTCGGGCTGGCGGCCGCGTTCGCTGGTTCTGGCCAGGAGGAGCGCAAGCGCGGCAGGCGAACCGTAGCACGCGCTCCTTCAGACGCGTCGGCCGCCTCAGCCGCCGTGGTGATGGGCTTGGTGGGCTCGGGCGACCTCGCGCGCCAGGTCATCCAGGCCGACGACCTTCTGGGTACCGGCCTGGAGGTCCTTGAGCTGGACCTCGCCGTTCGCCAGCTCGTCGCCCACGATGATCGCGAAGTGGGCCTGGTCGCGGGCTGCGGCCTCCAGCTGTTTGCCGAGCTTGCGATGGCCGAGCTCGGCACGGACGACCAATCCCTCGCTCCGGAGCAGCGTCGCGATGCGCAGCCGCTCCACCGTCGCCTCCGGGTCGGCGCCGACCACGACGGCCGTCGGGGCATCCCCGGCCGCCGTCGCGCCGTCGCCCTCCTGCTCGTCGAGCGCGAGGAGCAGGCGATCGAGCCCGATGCCGAACCCGATCCCGGGCGTCGGGCGGCCCCCGAGCAGCTCGACCAGCCCGTCGTAGCGACCGCCGCCGCCAAGGGCCTGCTGCTGCCCCTCGCGGCCCTCGACGTAGAACTCGAACGCCGTCCGCGTGTAGTAGTCGAGCCCGCGAACGAGCCCCGATTCGATCCGATAGGGCACGCCGAGCGCGTCGAGGTGTGCGCGGACCGCTGCGAGGTGTGCAGCGCAGGCCTCGCAGAGCCGATCGGTGATGCGTGGCGCCATCGCGTTGACCGCGGCCATCGCCGGGTCCTTCGAGTCGAGCAGGCGCAGGACGTTGCGATCGAGGCGGTCGCGCTCGGTCGGCGGCAGGCCATCGGCGTGCGCGCGGTAGTACTCCGTCAGCTCCCGGACATAGGCAGGGCGGCAGGCAGCGTCGCCGATGGAGTTGAGCAACACCTGGACGCCGCGCAGTCCGGCATCCGCGTAGAAGCGCGTCCCGAGCTCGACGATCTCGGCGTCCACGGCCGGCCCGGGATCGCCGATGGCCTCGATGTCGAACTGCCAGAACTGCCGATAGCGGCCGGCCTGCGGCCGGTCGTAGCGGAACATCGGCCCGATCTCGTAGACCTTGATCGGCTGCGGCCAGGTCTGCATCCCGTGTTGGACGTAGGCGCGCACGATGCCGGCCGTCGGCTCTGGGCGGAGCGCCCATGACTCGGACTCCTCGGTCCGCGGGGCGAGCCGAAACAGCTCCTTCTCGACGATGTCGGTGACCTCGCCGACGCCGCGTTCGAAGACCGCCGTCTGCTCGAACATCGGGGTCTCGATGCGGCGGTAGCCGTAGCGCGTCGCGAGGTCGGCGGCGAGGCGCTCGAGTCGGGTCCAGCGCGGGGTTTCGTCGGGCAGCAGGTCGCGGGTGCCCCGGGCGGCGCGGAAGTCCGGCATCGGCCGAAGTCTAGCGGCGCGTCCCACGCGTCGACCGGCGGCTACCCCAGGTCGCGCTGGACCGTGATGACGTCCTTCAGGTTCTCGATGCGGCTCATGACGCGAGCGAGCTGCGCGACGGATGCGACCTGGAGCGTCGCTGTGACGACGGCCGTATGGTCCTGGCTCACGCCGACGTTG
>DATBMM010000097.1:0-3176 GCA_036554825.1 Candidatus Limnocylindrales bacterium | reverse complement strand
GTCCTGATCGACCGCGGCAGCGCGTCGGCCAGCGAGATCGTCGCGGCCGCCCTCCACGACAGCGGGCGGGCGACGCTGGTCGGCCAGCGCTCGTTCGGCAAGGGCACCGTCCAGCAGTGGCAGGAGCTCGCCGGCGAGGGCGGCGCCTTCCGCCTGACCGTCGCGAAGTGGCTCTCGCCGGACAAGCGCTGGATCCACAACATCGGCATCGAGCCCGACGTCACCGTCCAGGTCCCGGCGACGGTCGGCCCGGGCGAGGACCCGGTGCTGGCAGAAGCGCTCGAGGTCGTCGGCGCGGGCAAGCGACTCCCGCGGGGCGGACCGTAGCGGGCGTCCTTGCGCTCCCCGAACCGTTCGGGTACGGTTTCTCGGAACGAAAGGAGGTGATGTGCAGTGATCGACAGTACGAGTAGCTGCACCACCTCGCAGGAGATGGCCGTCTAGTCGGACACCCTGTGGGTGGCTACGCTCCATGGACGCCGGTCCGAAGAGGACCGGCGTTCGTGCGTTCACCGCCTATGCTTCGGGTCCCGTCAGCAGGAGCCATCCCATGCGCGACGATTCCACCGTCGCCGTCAACCGCAGAGCACGCCACGAGTTCAGCATCGATGAGACCTTCGAAGCTGGCCTCGTGCTGACCGGCACGGAGATCAAGTCGGTCCGGGCGGGCAAGGTGAACATCGCCAATGCGTATGCCCGCATCGAGAAGGGCGAGGCGTGGCTGATCGGCGCGGACATCGCGCCCTTCGAGCAGGGGAACCGCTACAACCACGAGCCGAAGCGGACCCGAAAGCTGCTGCTGCACCGCCGCCAGATCGACGAGTTGCTCGGGCGCGCCCAGCAGAAGGGCCAGACGATCGTGCCCCTCCGCCTCTACCTGACCCGCGGCAAGGCCAAGGTGGAGCTCGGGCTGGCGCGCGGGAAGCAGCTCCACGACCGGCGCCGCGACATCGCGGACCGGGACGCCAAGCGGGACATCGCCCGGGAGCTGGCCGACGCCCAGCGGGGACGCTAGACAGGACGCCACCCCGACCGCCTCGGCGATCAGCGCAGGAGGTAGCGACGGCTCAGCGGCACCTCGCGGACCGGCTCGACCGCCAGCGCCTGACCGTCGAGCGTGACGCTGCCGTCCGTGACGTCGACCTCGACCGCCGCGACGGCACGATTGCGAAAGAGCGAGGACCTGGTCAGGCGGCGCGTGCCGAGGACCGCGATGACTTCGCGTCCGGAGCGGCGGAGCTCGGGGGAGCCGGTCGCCGCGCTCGACACGAACGTCGCGGACAGCGTCGACGCGGCCCGCGGCCGGCCGCCCCAGCTGGACCGATAGCGGGTCGGCTCGGCGCGTTCGACGGTCGCGTTCCCCTCGCCCAGCGGCGCCCACGCGGCCATCCCACCCTTGAGCACGAGCGCGGGTTTCACCGCAAAGGACGCCGGCTCCCAGAGCACGATGTCCGCCATCCGGCCGACCTGGAGCGACCCGACGTGGTCGGCGATGCCGTGGGTGATGGCCGGCTCGATCGTGACCTTGGCCAGGTACCGCAGCACGCGCTCCGTCGAGTCGAACGCGTCCCCCGCGGCCGTCCCGGACCAGCTGCTCATCACATGGGCCAGCTGGAACGTCCGCCGGACGGTCTCCATCATCCGGCCCATCCCCTGCGAGTCCGAGTTCACGATCGCGATCGCGCCGAGCTCGTGGAGCGGACCTTCGGCGGCCATCGTGGCCGGGTGGACGCGCTCGCGGACGAGCTCGACGTCCTCGCCGACGCCGAACGAGGCCCCGTGGTTGAGCACGATCATCGGCACCTGCTCGGCCGTCGCCCCGACCCCGAACGGCACGGTCGGCGTGGTCGACGAGCAGATGACGTTCGGCTCACGGACCAGCCCGATGACGTCGGGGACGTGACCACCGCCGCTACCCTCGACGTGGTAGGCGTGGACCGTGCGCCCAGCGATGGCGGCGACCGTGTCTTCGAGCTCGGCGCTCTCGTGCAGCCCGTCGGTGTGGAGCGAGACGGAGACGTCGCGCGCATCGGCGAAGCGAAGGACGTGGTCGATCAGCTCGGGATAGGCGCCGTAGTCCTCGTGGATCTTGAAGCCGCACGCCCCGGTCTCGAGCAGGGCCTCGAGCGGACCGTCGTCCTCGGCCCGGGCACACGCCTGCAGACCGACGTTGACGGGCCAGTCGCTCACGCCCGCGAGCGTCCGCGCCATCGTCCAGGGCGGCTCCTCGAACCCGGCCGTGATGAGCGTCGTCACGCCGCCCGACAGGGCGGCCGGGAGCAGCTCGGGTGAGATCAGGTGGACGTGGCTGTCGACGGCGCCCGGGGTCGCGATCAGCCCGTAGCCCATGATCGGCTGGGTGTGCGGCCCGATGCGCAGCTCGATCCCCTCGCTGAGCGTGTCGCTGCCGGCCCGTCCGACCCCGACGATGCGGCCGTCCTTGATGCCGATGTCGGCCTTGACGGCGCCGAGGATGGGGTCGAGGACGAGTACGCCGGCCACGAGCACATCCAGCTCGGAGGCGGAGGGGCCGCCTTGCGCCGCACGCGGTCGAATGGTCTTGGCGTAGCCCCAGATCGGCTCGTCGCCGGGTGCCTGGCGATCCTCCGCGACCCGGATCCACAGGTCGGTGTCGCCGAGACGGACGCGATCACCGGTCGTCGGCCCGTAGCGGGTCAGCCGCTCCGTCGGCGAGAGTGGGCTCACCGTGCGCGAACCAGGCGGACGGTCCGCGTCTCACCCGGCGCCCAGCGCTCGGTCGACCCGGCGTCCACGTCAAGGTGGCAACCGGCGGCCCGGGCGCGATCGAACCGGAGACGCGGGTTGACCCGCTCGAAGGGGTAGTGGCTCGAGACACGGACCACTCGATCCGAGGTGTTGCGGACCTCCAACTCGAACCGTTCGCGCCCGTCGTGCGACTCGGGGCGTTCAGCCTGGCGGACGGCGCCCGGAGCGTCCTCACCGGCCGGACCGAGCGGCTCGTGGAGGACGACCAATCGCGTGCCGTCGTCCATGAGCACCTCGAGGACCACCTCGGGGACCAGGGCGGCGACGCCGGGCAGCACCTGGTCGCGAGTCACCGCGGCGCCCCCGGCCGCCAGCACGTCGTCGTACGCGGCACCGGCCCGAGCGGCGTCGAGCATCGCGTCGCAGATGAGGGCGATCGCCTCCGGGGC
>DATBMM010000360.1:0-6303 GCA_036554825.1 Candidatus Limnocylindrales bacterium | reverse complement strand
CCACACCGGGTGGTGACGGCCGCCCTGGTCATCGCCCTGCTCATCCCCACGCTGATCGAGCTGGAGCGGCGCTACGAACGCGTCGACCGGTCCGGCGATACCTACGCCCGGAGCTGGGTCGACACGGCACTCGCCCGGATGGAGCCCGGCGCCGTCGTCGTGAGCTGGTGGAGCTACTCGACCTCCCTGTGGTACGCGCAGGTCATCGAGGGTCGCCGCCCGGACATCGATATCATCGACGACCGCACGCGGCTCGACCGCGGCCTCGGAGACATCTACGACGTGATCGACGCCAACCTCCCGCACCGACCCGTGTACGTGATCCGTATCGAGCCGCCCGAAGTCGCCGGCGTGGCCGGCCGCTACGTGCTGGAGCAGCTCGAGGGGTTCGATCCGAGCATGCTCGCCCGCGTCGTCGCCAAGCGCGAGGCCGGCGGATGACGGCCGATCCACCGCGGAGCCGCGTGCCCCGGCTCTCGTTCTTCTTTCCCGCTCACAACGAGGAGGCGAACATCGCAGGGCTGGTGGCCGAAGCCCTCGACACCCTGCCGACGATCGCGGACACGTTCGAGATCATCGCCGTCAACGACGGCTCGCGCGACCGGACGCGGGCACTCGCCGACGAGCTGACCGCGGCGAACCCGGGCGTCGTGCGCGCCGTCCATCACTCGACCAACCTCGGCTACGGGGCGGCCCTCCGGTCCGGCTTCAGCGCCGCCCGCTTCGAGCTCGTCGCGTTCACCGATGGCGACCGCCAGTTCCGCGTCGAGGACGTCGCTCGGCTTACCGAGCGCCTAGCCGGCCCGGATCGCCCGGACGTCGTGGCCGGGTTCCGCATCCGACGCGCCGATCCGCTGCTGCGCACGCTGTACGCGCGCGCCTACCGGCTGGCGAATCGGCTGTTCTATGGGCTGCGCATCACCGACGTCGACTGCGCGTGCAAGCTGTTCCGGCGCGAGGCCCTCGAGGGGATCCGGGTCGAGTCCGATGGGGCCTTCTTCTCGGCCGAGCTGCTGATCAAGCTGGAGGCCGCCGGGCGTTCGGTCGTCGAGGTCGGCGTGCCGCACTACCCCCGGACGGCAGGGTCGCCGACCGGCGCCAAGCCGAGTGTCATCCTGCGAGCGGTCCGCGACTTCTGGCGATTGCGCGTGGCGATGTGGGCCGACCGGGCACGGTCGTTGCGCCGCGGTCGGCCGATCATCGAGTCTGGGACGGGCTGAGTCGGGATCCCGCGAGCCGCTGTGTGCGGCCCGAGCGCTCCTAGCTCTGGCGGCCCTCCTGCTCCGGATCGACGTCGAGGGAGTTGACGAAGTCGCGGAAGACGTCGAGCCGCGGGTCGACGATCCGTTCGCCGGTCGATTCGAGCGTGCTGCCCTCACCGCCCTCCTCGTCACCGAGACCGCCATCGGCGCCGAGACCGGCCTGGTCGAGGACGGACGGGACGGCGAAGATCGGGGCACCCACGCGGACAGCCAGCGCCAGCGCGTCGGACGGCCGCGCATCGATCTCGCCCACGTGGCCGTCGCGCTCCACGAACAGCCGCGCGTGGAACGTCTCCTCGGCGAGGTCGGAGATGATCACGCGCGCGACGCGGGCGTCGACCGCCTCGAGCGTGGTCGCGAACAGGTCGTGGGTGAGCGGTCTCTCCGGCGTCAGGCCCTGCAGGCGCATCGCGATGGCGCTCGCCTCCCACGGACCGATCCAGATGGGAAGGTATCGCTCCCGCCCCGTCTCCTTGAGGATGACGACGTGGCGGCTGGAGAGCATGTGGACACGGACGCTCTCGACGACCATCTCGATCAACCCGTCGTCCATCGGGCGGATTATCCCACGGTGCGCCCGGAGCGACCCCCTCCGGCGCCGGTCAGCCGGACCAGCAGGGCGACCGCTGCCCCGAACACGAAGCCGCCGATGTGGGCGAAGAACGCGACCCCGCCCGTGGCCTGGGCGCCGGTCACGCCGAGCGACCCGAGGCCATCGAAGAGCTGCAGGATGAACCAGAAGCCCAGGACGAAGATCGCCGGCACCTCGATCAACTGGTAGAAGAACACGAGGAAGATCGCGGTCGTCACGCGGGCGCGCGGGAAGAGGACGAGGTACGCCCCCAGCGTCGCGGCGATGGCCCCGGACGCACCGATGGTCGGGATCGTCGACGCCGGGTCGATCGCCACCTGGGTGAGACCGGCCACGACGCCGCCGACGAGGTAGAAGGCGAGGAACCGGAACCGGCCGAACCGGTCCTCGATGTTGTTCCCGAAGACCCACAGGAACAGCAGGTTGCCGCCGATGTGGATCAGGCTGCCGTGCAGGAACTGGCTGGTGATGAGGGTCGCGACCTCCATCGAGAACAGGTCGCCCGCGCGGACCGACGCGACGAGCTCGGCCGGGACGACGCCCCAGCGGGTCACGAACGCCGAGAGCGCGGCGTCCCCGCCCTCGACCATCTGCAGCAGCTGATAGCCGAACACCAGCGCGCAGGCCGCGATGAGCGCGAGCGTGATGACTGGCGTCCGCCGGGTCGGATTCGCGTCGTGGAGCGGGATCACCGCCGAACGCCCCGGCTAGGGGCTGGCTGACGCGGAGGGCGAGCCGCTCGTGCCAGGCGAGGGCGACGCGCCGTCGGTCTCGGGTGCCGCCTCGAGGACGACCTGGTTGACGGCGTCCTTCGACAGCCACACGAGACGGTCCGCCTGGTCCTCGACGCCAGGGACGACGTACATCGACCGCAGGTCGGCCCAGCCGTCCGAGTCCGCGAGGCGGTATTGGGCGACGAACTTGCCGCTCGACTTCTCGAAGGCGAGCACACGGTCGTTGGATCGGTCGAACGTATAGACATTGCCCTTGTTGCGCTCGCCGGCGCCCGCCACGAGGACCTCGCTCGACGTCGGTCGCAGCAGCTCGTCGCCGGGCGAGCCGGGTTGCCAGGCGTCGCTCTTGCCCGACGTGTAGCGATCGAGGACACCGTTCTCGGTGATGTAGATGTCGCCGTCGATGTACAGCGCGGTCATCTGGTCGACCGACCGCGCGGTCGACAGCCACGCCGACGACTTGGCCGGGAAACCACCGCCGTCGCTGGCCGGCGGATAGGCCCGGATCTGCTGCTCGGACGGGTCGACCACGTACAGGTTGTAGAGGCCTCGGCTCGAGTCGCGCAGGTAGGTGCCGATGGCCAGGATGTCGTCGCCCCATTGGCTCGATCCGTTGACCTGCACGCGGTTCGTCGTGCCCCTGCCGGCGTCGTTCGAGGCGCGCCATCGCCAGAGGGCGTTCTTGGCATCGAGGATCAGCACGTCGCGGCCGCCGACGGTGAGGAACCGCGGCGAGGACATCCGGGTGTTGCCGATCGCCTTCCCGTTCTTGGCGATGTTCGTCGCCCGCTTCCGCTTGAGGTCCACCCGGTACACCGACTTCGTCGCGACGTCGAGCACGTATGGGGCGTCGTCATAGCCACGGACGAGGATCCGGAGGTCGAAGGGCGGCGCACCCTCGCCGGGCTTGAACGTGAATAGCGGGGACGAGGTCACCTCGATGACGCCGTAGGCGCGGTCGAGGAGGCCGACGACGTCGTCCCGGATCGGATCGACGACCGCGGCGCTGACGCCGGCCTCGTCGGCGGCGTCGAGCTGGGTGTAGGCCTCGGTGAGCAGCCGGAGGGCCTCGTCGCGGTCGTCGGTGATGAGATCGATGCCCGGTCCATCCACGAGCGCCAGGTTGGCTTCGGCCGCGTCGATCGCGGCCTGGCCGGCGTTGACCGAACTGATCGCACCGCGCGGGGTCCGGCCACCGAAGGCCCAGACCGACATGGCGAGGCTGCCGACGACCACCAGCAGGGCGATGACGGCGATGGCGGCTCGACGCTGCGTCTCGCGTCGCGAGGCGAGCGGCGTCACGCGGCGGTACGCCGGCTTGCGCCGCGGGAGCAGCTCTTGGAGGCGCGCGATGGTCCGCTCGAACATCGTCCCGGCCACGACCCGGGCACTGTCCGCGGCCGCCGACATCGCCGCGCCGGCGGCCTGGACGTTATCGGCGAGCGGGATCGGCGAGCGGTCGGGTGCGCCGGCGAGCGGCTCGGGGGGGCGGACCGGCACGAGCGTCCGGCCGCGGGTCGTGGGGGCGACCTCGGTCGCCTCGAACGCGATCGCGCCATCGCTGCCCGACCCATCGGCCGCCCGGAAGCGTTGGTGGAGGTGCTCCATCGCCGACTGCGGGTGGAGCGTGACCATCGCGTCCTTGAGCTCCTCGGCGCCCAGGCGAGCCACGATGTTCGGTGAGATCAGGACCAGGGAGTCGCCGACCGTGACCTCGCCGCGCCAGACCTCTGGCTCGAGACCGTTCGAGGGGAGGCCACGCTCCCGATGTGGGTCAGGCAGCGTCGAGAGGCGGGCCTGCCGGATGAGGTAGGCCTCGGCCGGCCCGACGGTCGCGACGTACATCTCGTTGCCGCGGACCACGCCTACGCCGACCCCGATCGGACCGTTGCCCTCGGGCGATTTGAGGCCGAGCCGATCGGCCTGGTGCAGGAGCCGCTTGTTGGCGGTGGCGATCGCCTTCTGGAGGCAGACGCGGATGCCCGCCGATTCGTCGTAGTAGTACTCGTTGCGGATCGTCTCGGCTGCAAGCCGGGTCGCCTCGAGGGCGTGCCGCGAGCTCGTCCGCGACGTGACGAGCAGGTAGAGGTTGCCCTTGGAGCGAGCCACGGATCCCACGCTCGGCTCCACGACCACGAGCGTGTCCGGCGAATCGTCGAGCCGGTCGTGTTCGGCGACGATCCCTAGCTTCAGTTGGAGTCGGGCGGCCATGCGGGCCTCTCGATAGGGTTGGTCAGGCGACGGGACGATCCCTGGCCGGATCGGCTTGACGCTCGCCCCGAGATGGCAGGCAGGTCGGCTGGATTATACGCGGGGACCTCCGCGCCGAACGTGGACCCGAAGGTCCCGGATGCCGATGCCTCCTGGGGCGGTCGTGAAGGCCGCGAGCAACTCGCCCGAGCGCAGCCGGAGCTCCTGGGCGACGATGGGCGCGTCGGCTTCGACCTCGATCGCGAACCCCTCGATGCGGACGACCCGGCAAGCGCCGACCGCGGCCGGCACGCGCTCGGCCACGATCGCCTCGAAGGTGGCCATCGCGCGCGCAAGGCGCAGCTCGTCCTCGAGGCCGAGGGCGCGAGCCGCGTCGGGGATCAGGTCGCCGATGCGCCGCATCGGACGTCGCCGTGGCGCGGTCATGATCCGCCGGTCACGCCGGGCTGGCCGCGCCGTGCGAGCGCGCTCTCGCCGATCGGAGGTCCGCCCCGTCCGGGCCCGGTCGCACCTCCCATCCGTGCGCGATCGCGAGCAGGGCCGGGTCGAGGTCGTCGGGCGTCGTCGTCGTCACGAAGGCCTGTGGCAGCTCGGCGATCCGGCGCACGAGATGCGAGCGCCGCTCCGGGTCGAGCTCGCTGAACACGTCGTCGAGGAGCAGGAGCGGCGGGTGGCCATCGAGGGCCGTGAGCAGGTCCAGCTCGGCAAGCTTGAACGCCAGGATCGCGGTCCGCTGCTGGCCGCGCGACGCGAAACCCGCCAGGTCGCGCCCGGCCAGATCGAAGGCGATGTCGTCGCGGTGCGGCCCGATCACCGTCGAGCCGTTCCAGATCTCCTTCTCGGACGTTTCGACGAGACGCCGGGCGAGGGCATCGCGCGGCGTCTCGGAGCCCAGCGTCGGGGCGTTCGTGAGGTATCGCAGCCTGAGCTCGCCCGTGAGCGCCTCCTCGGGCGCGATCTCGCGGTGGGCCGCCGCGAGCGGCTCGCCGAGTTCTGCGAGCAAGGCGTGCCGCGCGGCGACGACCCGACCACCGGTGTCCAGGAACGTGTCGTCCCAGAAGCGCAGCTGATCGCGGGTGGCCGCCTCCTCCCGGATGGCCCGCAGCAGGCTGTTCCGCTGCTGGAGGGTCCGGCCGTAGGTGGACAGGTCGTCGGCGTACGTCGGGGAACGGGCTGCGGCGAGCGCGTCGATGGCGGCCCGCCGGAGTGACGGCGAGCCGATGACAAGGAGCATCTCCTCGGGCGCGAAGAGGACCACGCGCAGGTGGCGCCCAAGGGCGCTCGCACGACGCCCGACCCCGTTGACCCGGATCCGTTTGCGGCCCCCCTGCCCCCGGCCGGAGTCGCCGCCGGAGCGGTCGGCTGAACCGGAGCGCTGGATGGCGACCTCGAGGACGTCGCTGCCGATGCGCCCCTCGACCCGGGCGAGGTCCCGGCCCCAGCGGATCAGCTCACCGTCGGAGGTCGTCCGGTGCGACCGGCCCCAACCCAGGAGGGCGATCGC
>DATBMM010000323.1:0-11594 GCA_036554825.1 Candidatus Limnocylindrales bacterium | reverse complement strand
CGAGCCCATGCTCGCAGCTGCTGACCGTTGATCATCACGAGGTCCACGGGCTCACCAGACGCGAGCATCGCCCGCGCGAGTCGGTCCCACTCGGGACCACCTCCTGGAAGCGCACGGATGTCCCACGACACGCCGGGATGCTGTGCCGCGAAGTCGTCGAAGACCCTGCGGAGGGGAGGCTCGGCCATCGGGTCCCCACCGCCGGAGATGATGGTCACGGGACGCGGCAACGCGGGTACCGACGGCGCGCCGGTTGAGGTGTCCGCACGACGAGGCGCGCACGCCGCGAGCACGCCGGACACGAACGTGCCGCTCGTGAGCAGCGCTCCAAGCTTCAGAACGTCTCGGCGCGGCAGGGAGCGTTCCCAGTCCACGCCGCGGTGCGCGGGTCGTGAGGTCATCAGCTCTTTCCTGGGGCCAGGCGGATCGGCAGCGACCGGAGACGGGTCGGCCAGCGTCGTGAGCGGGTATCTTGCCGCGAATGGACGGCGCTCGCCTTTCGTGGCTGTTCGCAGCCCGCCGCAGGGAGCGCATGCTCGACCTCGCGCTGCTCCTCCCGGTGATCGGACTCCTAGCCGCCTTCTTGGCGTACCCGCTCGTCTATGGCCTGGATCTGAGCGTGAGCCAGACCGACGGGTTCGACGTGACGGCATCCGTCGGCCTGGAGCACTACGCGAGGGCGCTTCTCGGCGACGCGGTCTTCCGCCAGGGTCTCGCGAATACGGTGGTGCTCACCCTGGCGGCGGTCGTCCTCCAGACCGGGCTTGGGTTCCTGCTCGCGACGCTCGTGTCCGGGAGCCGCCGTGGGCAGACGCTGTTCCGCGTCGCGTTCGTCGCCCCATTCGTCCTCGCTCCCGTGGCGGCCGGAACCGTCTGGAGGTACATGTACGCACCCTTCTACGGGATCGTGCCATCCATCGGCAGCGTGCTGGGGGTCGACCTTGCGCAGGCTGCGCCATTGGCCGATCCAGGCATCGCCCTGTGGGCCATCGTCGTCGTCTTCGCCTGGCGGTTCGCCGGCTTCTCGATGGTCGTGTATCTCGCGGCCATCCGATCGATCCCCCGCGAGCT
The DNA here is from genome assembly GCA_036554825.1 of Candidatus Limnocylindrales bacterium. Classification (GTDB taxonomy): domain Bacteria; phylum Chloroflexota; class Limnocylindria; order Limnocylindrales; family CSP1-4; genus SPCO01. The sequence goes on along the minus strand of DATBMM010000323.1, from coordinate 10,523 downwards.
CTACGAATTTGGCGAGCTCGAGGGGATCGGCCCGGCGCAGCGACTGCGACGCATCACCTGGCCGATGCTCTGGCCGCAGACCTTCGCGCTGACGCTGCTGACGACGATCGGCACGCTCCGGGCCTTCGACCTCGTCTGGGTCATGACGGCCGGCGGGCCCGGCCACTCGACCGAGACGGTGGCGACGTACGTGTACACGACAGCGTTCCGTTCCCTGGATGTCGGCTACGCGCAGGCGATGGCCACGATCCTGATGGTCCTCATCGTCGCGCTCGCGTTCATCGAGTACCGCCTCCTGAACCCGCGGGCGGAGTCGGTGACGGCATGACGCGCCGGCGGACGGTTCGGTGGTCGACCGTCATCCTGATCGTGCTCGCCGCGGTGTGGACCTACCCCGTCATCTGGACCCTGCTGAACGCCGTCAAGACCACCGCCGACCTGTACCAGGGACCGCTGTCGGTGCCGATACCGCCGGCGTTCGGGAACCTGGGCGAGGCATGGAGCCGGGCGAACCTCGGCGGAGCACTCCTCAACTCCGCGTATGTCGCATCGCTGACGGTCGCGGGGGTGCTGTTGCTCGCGATCCCGGCCGCGTTCACGCTGACCCGGCTCAAGCCTCCGGCGCGTGGCGCCTTGTTCCTCGTCGTCCTCGCGCCGTTGATCATCCCGACCGAGGTACTGATCGTCCCGCTCTTCGCGATCTACCGCACGCTGGGGCTCATCAACAGCCTGCCCGGGCTGGCCCTCGTCAACATCGTGTTCAGCGTGTCGTTCGCGACGGTCATCCTTGCCGGGTTCTTCCGGCGGATCCCGCAGGACCTCATCGATGCCGGCCGGTTGGACGGCGCCGGCCGGGTGGCGCTGATCACGTCAGTGGTGATGCCGCTCGCCCGGCCGGGCATCGTCGCCGTCGCCGTCCTCGTCGCGGTCTTCTCGTGGAATGACTTCGCCGGCGCCCTCGTGCTGATCCAGCGGCCGAGCGCCTTCACCGCACCGCTCGCCTTGACGACCTTCTCGACCTTCTACGCGACGGACGAAGGACTCAGGTTCGCCGGCCTCGCGATCACGTTCGTGCCACCGCTCCTCGTGTTCCTGCTGCTCCAGCGCAGCCTCCTGCAGGGGCTGGCGATCGGGACGTCGCGGTGAGCGGCATGCCGCTGCTCGAAACGAAGTTCCACCTGCCGATCACGCATGGTCCGCTCGTGGAGCGCGCCCGGTTGACCGAGCAGGTCGCGAGGGCGACCACGGCGACGCTGACGCTGGTGTCGGCACCGGCCGGGTTCGGGAAGTCGACGGTCATGGCCGAACTGGCGCGCCAGCCCGATCACGCAAGCGTCGCCTGGCTCTCACTCGAACCGAGCGACGACGATGCCCTGATCTTCTGGACGTACGTGATCGAGGCGCTCGATCGAGCCACACCGGGTGTCGGAGCGGCCGCGCGAGCGATCCTCGCTGGCTCGTCGGCGTCCATCGAGCCAGCGATCACCACGCTCCTGAACGCTCTGGCGGCGCTCGAGACCGACCTTGTGCTCGTGCTCGACGACTTCCACGTGATCGAGTCGGGATCGATCCACGAGCAGGTCGGATATCTCCTGGAGCACCTCCCGGCGCAGGCGCACGTCGTGATCGGGACCCGCGCGGACCCCGGGTTCCCGCTCGCGCGTCTTCGCGCCAAGGGCGCCCTGGTCGAGATCCGGGCGCGTGACCTGCGCTTCTCGGCGACGGAGGCCTCGACCTATCTCCGCTCGATGGGTCTCTCCCTCGCCGACGCCGACATCGCGACGCTCGACGGCCGGACGGAGGGCTGGATCGCCGCCCTCCAGCTCGCGGCCCTGTCGCTCCAGGATCGCGCAGATGCGGCCGAGTTCATCGCGGCCTTCGCCGGCGATGACCGCTACATCGTCGACTATCTCGCCGAGGAAGTGCTTCGCCGCCAGCCCGCGCACATCCGTGACTTCCTGCTCAAGACATCGATCCTGTCGCGGTTCACCGGACCGCTCGCCGACGCCGTCACGTCAGTGGACGGCGGAGCCGCGACGATCGAGGCGCTCGACCGCGGCAACCTGTTCGTCGTCGCCCTCGATGACCAGCGCCGCTGGTACCGCTACCACCACCTCTTTGCTGGCGTGCTGCAGGCACACCTCGCGGTCGAGTTTCCCGATGAGGTGCCGATCCTGCATCGCCGCGCCAGCGAGTGGTACGAGGAGAACGGCGATCGCCCGGCCGCCATCGAGCACGCATTCCAAGCCGGAGAGACCGGCCGTGCGGCTGACCTCGTCGAGCTGGCCATACCCGAGCTGCGCCAGTACCGGCGTGAGCCTGCGCTTCGCCGATGGATCGACGCGATCCCCAACGAGGAGATCGCTCGGCGACCGGTGCTCGCGACCGGCTATGCAGGATCGATCCTGGCGGCCAACGAGGTCGAGGGGGCCGACGAGCTCCTGCGCGGCGCGGAGGCGGCGATCGCGGCGGGGGAGGGCGTCGTCGTCGTCGACGAGCCCGAGTTCCGCCACTTGCCGGCGAGGATCGAGCTGTACCGGGCGGCCGTCGCCAAGATGCACGGCGACGTCGAGGGCAACATCGCCCACGCGCAGCGGGTCTTGGAGCTGGTCGAGGACGGGGATGACATCGGGCGCGGCGGCGCCGAGACATTCCTCGGTCTGGCCTATTGGGGGATGGGTGATCTCGACCAGGGGTACGACTGGTACGCGACGGGGATGGCCAGCCTCGAGCGAGCCGGTCTGATATCGGACGTCGTCGGTGGGTCGATCGTCGAGGCGGACATCCGGCTCGCCGCAGGGCAGCTGCGCGACGCGCTGCGCATCTACGAGGACGGGCTTTCCCGCGCGACACGCACCCAGCCTCCGCTTCGCGGCGTGACCGACATGCACATCGGGCTCGCAGAGATCGCCTACCAGCAGGGACGACTCGACGACGCACAGGCGCATCTCGACGTCGCGCGTCGGTTCGGCGATGAGCTCGGGTTCCCCCGCGCGCCGTATCGATCACGAGTCGTTCGTGCGCGGGTGGCGCAGGCGCAGGGTGATGTCGAATCGGCCCTCGTGCAGCTCAAGGAGGCAGAACGGCTCTACGTGAGCGACTTCTCGCCGGACCTCCGTCCGGTGGCCGCCATCCGGGCGCGGATGCTCATCGCGCACGGGCGACTGGCCGAAGCCCGCGCCTGGTCGCGGGCTGCCGCGGTCGCGTCCACGGACGACCTGACGTACGTGCGGGAGTTCGAACACACGACGCTCGCTCGGCTGCTCGTCGCTGAGGCGACCGAGGGCGACGCCGACGCACTTGGCGCAGCGCTCGACCTGCTCGATCGTCTCCTCGCCGCCGCCGAGGCGGGTCACCGCCGCGGGAGCCGCCTCGAGATCCTCGTGGTCCAGGCGCTGGCGCGCCACGCCGCGGGCGACGCCGCCACCGCGTTCGCGTCACTCGATGCCGCGGTGGCCATCGCCGGACCGGAGGGATACGTCCGGGTCTTCCTCGACGAGGGTCCGGAGATGAAGCGACTCCTGACGACTGCAGCACGGCGTTCGAGCGCACCGAGCTACCTCGGCGAGCTCGTGCGCGCGACCAGCGTGACCAGCGTGACCACCGCCGCGGCCCCCGCGAAGCAGCGGCTCGTCGAGCCGTTGAGCGAGCGTGAGCTGGAGGTCCTTCGGCTGTTGCGAAGCGACCTCGACGGGCCTGCCATCGCGCGCGAGCTCGTGGTGTCGCTCAACACGCTCCGTACCCACACGAAGAACATCTACGCCAAGCTCGGCGTCAGCAGCCGGCGCACGGCCGTGCGGCGTGCGGAGGAGCTGGACCTCCTCTAGGCCTACCCGCGCCGACGAATCACCCTTCGAATCACCACACGTGGTGATGTGCGCTCACCACATCGCGACCGACGTTCCTCTCGAACGACGCCCACCGACCGGAGGGCACGAACGAAAGGAGCGTGATGAGCGATACGACCCGGGGTCTCGGCGACACCGGCGGCTTTGAGATCCGGACGCAGGGGCGCATCAGCGACCGGTGGACCGACTGGTTCGAGGGGATGGACCTCATCCACGAGCCGGACGGCACGACCGTGATCCGGTGCCCGGCGATCGACCAGGCCGCGTTGCATGGACTCCTCGCGAAGGTGCGCGACCTCGGGCTGCCCCTGATCTCCGTCACTCCGACGCATGACCCCCAGCGACCCAGAAGGAGTACCCCATGACCTCGTTCCGGAAGACCGCCCTCGTGGGTGGCATCCTCTACCTGATCACCTTCATCGGCTCGATCCCCGCGGCGATCCTCGTCGGCCCGGCGATCGACAACCCGACGTACATCACGAGCGCCGGCGCCGACCAGCAGGTCGCGATCGGTCTCATCCTCGAGCTCGTCAACGTCTTCGGCTGCATCGCCTGCGGCGTCGCGCTGTTCTCCGTCGTGCGGCGCGTCCACGAGGGCCTCGCGATCGGGTACGTCACGACCCGTCTGTTCGAGGCCGCCACGATCACGGTCGGCGTCCTCAGCCTCCTCGCCGTCGTCTCGCTCCGTCAGCAGGGCGCCGCGACCGGCGACGCCGAGTCGCTCCTGCCCGTCGGCAGCGCGCTGGTGGCCGTCCGCGACTGGGCGATGACGCTGGGTCCGAACATGGCCGCATTCAACGCGCTGATGCTCGGCACGGCCTTGTACCGCGGCCGGCTGGTCCCGCGGGCGCTCCCCGCCCTGGGCATCATCGGCGCCCCGATCCTCATCGCCTACGTCATCTGCAACATCCTCGGCCTGACCGGGCCCGGGACGCTGTTCCAGGGCATCGCGGTGATGCCGTTCTTCACCTGGGAGCTCGTGCTCGGCCTCTGGCTGACGTTCAAGGGCTTCAACAAGGACTCGGAGCTCGCGCTCGCCGAGCAGGCCCGCCGCGAGAACACGTCGGCGTCCGGTGCGTCGCAGCCCGCGATCGCCGCCAAGGCAGGTGCAGCGTGACCGCGGCCAGGTCCGATCAGGTCGGTCAGGCTCGACCGGTCAACAGGGTCGTCCTGCGGACGTTCTGGACGCTCCACCGCGCGGTGTTCCGGATCACCGGGGGTCGGATCGGCCTCCAACGGCCCGAGCGCGGCGGCAAGTTCGGGATGCTCCGGATCCACACGATCGGCAGGCGAACCGGCAAAGAGCGCATCACGATGCTCGGCTACTTCGAGGACGGCGAGAACCTCGTGACCCTGGCCATGAACGGCTGGGGCAAGTCGGAGCCGGCCTGGTGGCTGAACCTCCAGGCCGACCCGGCAGCGACCGTGCAACTCCCCGACGGCATGCGCACCGTACGCGCCCGGGCGGCGACCGGCGCAGAGCGAGACCGCCTCTGGGCGACCTTCGCCGACTACCCGGGCTGGGGCGCCGATATCGGCGCCCTCGCCTCCCATCGACCGAGCCAGACGGCCGTCGTCGTCTTCGAACCACAGGAAGGGACCATCTGATGACCGCAACCAACACCATCCACGTCGGCACCGCCGAGCACGCGGCCGTCCGACCGGCAGGGGAGAAGAGCGGCCGACGTCTTCGGCGGCGGCACCTCTGGATCGTGCCTGGGCTCGCGGTCGCCATCTTGGCGAACCAGCTGGGCAACGAGAACGGTGTCGGGATCCTCGCGCTGATCGCATTCGGGGTCGCGCCCGACGTCCCGCGGTTGCTCGGCCTCGGCCGACGTCCGGTGGATTCGATCCCGGTCCGGATCTTCAACGTCCTGCACCATCCCGCCTCGCCGGTGGCGGCCGCCGTCCTCACCGCAGCTGGCGTCGAGTTGAATGTCGTGCCGGTGATCGCTCTCGTCGGCTCGCTCGTCTGGCTCGGCCACGTCGTCATCGGCTGGGGCGTCGGGGACATCCCCCGCAAGGGAGGCAACCGTACCGATGCCGGATAGCCTGGACCTCGTCCTTCGCGGGATCGCGATCGGCGTGGTCGGGTCAGCCCTGATGGATGTCTGGAGCGCCGTCCTACGACGGCGCTTCGGCATCCCCACGCTGGACTATCGATTCCTCGGTCGCTGGATCGGCCACGTTCCGAGGGGCCGGTTCATCCACGAGCGCATCACCGCTTCCGAGCCGGTCGTCGGGGAACGGCTCATCGGCTGGCTGGCTCACTACTCGATCGGCGTCACGTTCGCCCTGCTGCTCCTGGCGATCTGGGGGCGGGACTGGATGACGTCGCCGACGATCTGGCCGGCCCTGGCCATCGGCCTCGGCACGATCGTCGCTCCGTGGTTCGTCATGCAACCGGCGATGGGTGCCGGCATCGCGGCTGCCAAGTCACCGAACCCGACCGCCACGCGCCTTCGGAACCTCGGCTCGCACGCCGTGTACGGCCTCGGTCTCTACATCGCCGCCTCGGCACTCGCGGTCCTCGCCGATTGACGGCGAACTTCTGTCGTCGGGGAGCGGCGACGGGTCCGCCACACGCAGCGGCGGGCACAGGCGGTAAGGTGTGCGCCCACGATGGGGGCCGTTGAGGGACGTGGATGGGCACCGACAGCGACAAGATCGAAGAGCATCTTCGGGCCGCATCTGACGCGATCCTGCTGCTGCTGACCGAGGTCGGTCAGCTCGAGCGGCACAAGCGCTTCATCCCACCGGGCGAATCGCGGTTCGACGAGGTCGCCCGATCGGTCCGCGTCGCGGCTCAGGCACTCGCGAAGTTCACCGAATACGAGGAGACCTGGGCCCGCATCGCGACCGATGGCCGGACCGACATCGAGACGATCACCGACTCGGAGGCCGCGCCAGATGTCGCCAAGCTCCTCGAGCGCTGGCGGGCGGTCGAACGCCAGCTGGATGGACTCGAACCCGGCTCACCCGAGTCGGCACTGCTGTTCGCCGAGTTCGAGCGCCTGCGCGACGAGTACCTGGCCATCTTTCGCGATCGCGAGGCGGTCGACCCCGAGTAGCCGCGCATCCACCCACGTGCCGCCAGGCAGCAGCCGGCAGGCGGACCAGCCCTACGGCGTACCCGGTGGCACCGTGCCACTCGGCGCCGCTGAACCAGTGGGGGTCGCGCTCGGGGACTCGTCCACGGTCGGTGTCGGGCTCGCAGTCGGCGCGATCGTGGGCTCCGGCGTCGCGGTGGGGGCGGCCGCTGGCGTCGGCGTCGCGGCACTGGGTTCGGGCATCGCGCTACCCGGAGCCGCGACGGCCGTCGGGGTCGGCGTGGGTGACGGCACGGCCGTCGGCGATGGAGCGGGCGGCGCTGCGGTGCTCTCCAGGACCGAGACGATCTCAGCCTTGTAGGCCTCGAGGCGAGTGAGGACCTCGGCGAGCGGGAGCGTCGGGATCGAGTCGGCGAACGCGCCAACCTGGTCCCAGATGTCTGCGAGCGCGACCTGCTGCTCTGCGCCGGGCATCGAATCGACCGTCACCACGAGCTGGCTCGCGATCGCCGCCGTGATGCAATCGAAGCATTCGTAGTTCACCGCGCCGGCCAGGTTCTGCGGGACGATCACATCGGCGTCCCCGACGATCACGACGACCTGGAACGCGACTGCGACGGTCACGCAGTCCGCGCAGCTTGCGAATGCGTAGGCCTCGTTCGTGTTGAGGACCGGCTCCTCGCCGGTCACCCAGATCATGGCGATCGCCACGTCGTAGACGGCGCTCCGGTCGGTGGTGTTCTCCGCGAACGCCTGGTTGTCACCCGGCTCCGGGGGGAGTGGCCGGTCGAACGGGAAGACCCAGGCAGGATCGCCGACTGCCGTCGGGTCGGTCGCGACCGCCGGGTCAGTCGACACACCGGCCTTGGGCACGAGTACCAGGGCAAGCTGCGGCTCAGCCTCCGTGGGGAGCTCCGTCGATCGCGGCAGGACCGTGGTGATCTGCCCGCCATCGGCCTCGCGCGCGGAGGCGACCGGGAGCAGCAACGGCGCCGCCACGAGGTCCACGATCGTGCCGCGCTCGTACGGCTGGATCGGGCGATAGCGTCCGGCGTCTGGCCACCACGCGAGCGCCACCGCCGCGACCGCGGCGGCCATCAGCCCCGTCGCGGCCCCGCGCCGGATCGTGTGCCCCTCCGTCCGCCGCCACAACGTTCGTCCCGTCCCCCAGGCGACGCGCGCGATCATCACGACCATCCCGAAGATCACCAGGCCGACGATGGCCATGGCCAGTCCTGCGCCGATGGCATCGAGCGGGCGCGATGCCGCCCACTCCTGCGCGACGAGCTCGGCCTGCTGGCCGAGGCTCTCCCATGCCGTCCCCACGATGCGCGGCACCGCGAGCACGAGCGTGACGAAGGTGATCAGCAGGATCGGCACGACGACCACGACCCACGCCGTGACCAGCAGCCGAGCCCACAGCTTGAGTTGTGCCACCCGAGGGTCCTTCCAGCGCGGTGGCCAGAACGAGGCGAGGATGGGGCCGATCCGGCCGAACAGATCCGGGACGCCGATCGAGTCGGCGAGGATGTGGTATCCGTCGAAGCGGACCAGCGGCGCGAGCTGCCGGGCCATCTGGATGATCTGGGCCGCGATGATGAGGAGCAGTGCATCCCACCGTGTCGCGAGCCAGACGGCGGCGATCAGGACGGCCACGATCGCGTTGAAGTACAGGCCGCCGAGGTCGGTCCGCACCCGTCCGGCTCGACCGAGCCGGTAGCTGTCGGTCACGTCCGTGTAGAACGCCGGCCACATCAGGTACATGCCGGCGCCCATGACGCCGGGCTGTGCGCCGCCTCGACGAGCCGCAGCCGCGTGACCGAACTCGTGGAATCCGGCCGACAGGACGGTCAGAACGAGGACGAGCAGGAGGAGGCTGGGGCGGGCGAACGCCTGGTACGTCGCTGCTGCGAGGCCCTGGTCCACCAGGAGCCACCAGGCGAGGTAGCCGAAGATCAGGACGATCGGCACCCAGATGAGCGGGTGGAACAGCGCCGTGAAGGGATCGGTCAGCCGGCGCGTCGTCTCGGGCTCGGTCACGGCGACCTTGAACCGCAGCCCCAGCAGCGGATTCGAGCGTTCGAGCTCCGGCGTCGAGCCGTCCGCGCCGACCAGCAGGCCCATCGGTCGCAGCTGCTGCTCGACGAGGGCCTCGACATCCGAGGCCGCGACCTTCCGGCCGGTCTCGGCCGACACGCGACGGGCGATGTCCGCGTAGCTACTCCGACCATCGACGGCCTCGAGGACCGCGTACAGCAAGGGAGTGAGTTGCAGGGTCTGGCCGTCATGCCGCCGCACGAGCGATGGAGGGGTCCGATATCCGGATCCCTCCATCCGCCCGATGAGCTCGACGCCCTCGGGGCGTGCGGGAACGTCAGCAGCGATCGCCATGGCCGTCAGAGCGCCCGGCTGCTCCCACGGCGGCCTGGGATCAGGCCACCGTGAGCGCAAGACCGGCTACTGGCTGATCTCGGAGTCCTGGTTCGCGTCGGCGGTCGCGTCGCCCTCGATCGACTGCTCGATGATCGCGTCCTGGTTGGCCACGGCGGTCGCGTTCGACGCCACCGACGCGATGTTCGCGGCGGCGGCGGCATCGATCGGGGCGGCCACGTTCGCGTTGGCGGCCACCGCCCCGGCGATCGGGGCAGTGACATTCGCATCCGCGTTGAGGTCCACGTTGACGTTGAGGACGTCGCCGCTGAGGGCACCGCTCGTGTCGATGCCACTCACCGTGTCGCCGACCGCACCGACCGCGTCGCCGACCGCGCCGTCGGCAGCACCCACGGTGTCGCCAGGGGTGACCGCGCCCGTGCCGGGGGCAGGCTCGGTGCCGGCAGCCTCGCCGGTCTGGTCGATACCGCTCACCTGCGTCGATGTCGCGGTGGCGTCGCCGACGATGCCCTGGGTGATCATCGTCCCCTGGTCGCTCAGCGCCTGGGCGGTCGAGCCGGCCGACAGGACGTTCGCACCGACGGCGGCGTCGATGGCCGCGGCCACGTTCGCGTTGGCGCCGACGGCGAGGTCGATCGGGGCCGACAGGTCGATGCCGAGATCCAGGTCGGCGTTCAGGTCGAGGATCGAGGCGACCTCCTTGTCCGGGAGCGGGGTGACGCCTTCGGCGGCGAGCTCCTCAGGGGTGAGTCCGTCCTGGGTGGACGCGAGTCCGTCCTGTTGGGACTCCTGGTCGCGCGTGAGTCTGGTCGTCATCACCGTTCCCTCCGGTTCGCTGCGCTCGGATGGGCCGACGCCGCCAGTCCGTAGGCGCGGCGCCGCGCACTGCAGGCCATAGGAAACGGCCAGACCGATAACGGCCGCGTTGCTGGGATGGACCAGGCATCACGCCGGGATAACGGCGGCTGTCGGTGGTGCGCGCAGGCACCACGCCTCGGTAGTCAAGCCGTGCGGGTCAGTCGGCCTCCATGCGCTCGAGGAGCGCCAGCGTCGTCTGCCAGCTGCGGATCGTCATCGACTTGTAGGTCGGGGTGGTGATGGCCTTGTTGAGCCGACTCTTCGTCCGTTGCGCGCTCAGTCGCTGCGAGTAGATGACACCCTCGCCAGGCCAGACACGGTCGACCTCCGGATGTGGGTCGAACACCTGCATCGCCGTCGCGGCATCGATCCCGAT
>DATBMM010000312.1:0-2408 GCA_036554825.1 Candidatus Limnocylindrales bacterium | reverse complement strand
CCGGGGCGTGGACGGTCGAGGTCCACGTGGTGTTCGCCGACGCTCTCGGCGACGCGAGCTACTTCTGGCGGGTCGAGGCCCGTTAGGGCACGGCGGCCGGATGGACCGCGCGCGGCGTCAGGCTTCGGTGGCGACGGGCTGGCCTGCCGAGAAGATCGAGACCTGCGCTTCGTCGGGCAGCATCACCCCGAAGACCTTCTGGAGGGCGAGCGTGTGGGCGCACGATCCCCAACTCTCGAAATAGTGGCAGGTGCAGCGCCACTGACCGGAATCGAGGGCGACGCGGTGCGTGTCGTTGTCGCCGCGAAACGTCAGCGAGAGGCGATCGATGGTCATCCGATCGAGCTCTCGCGCGTAGCGATTCGCCTTCTCGACCTTGCCGATCAGGGAGCTGTGCATCTCGTGCATCCTCCGTCGCCGCCAGGGCGCTCTCGAGGCCGCCGTCCGGTCTGCACCTTCGACCGGTGATAGCGGTCGCGTCCCTGAAGCCTACACCGCGGGCCCGCTGGGGTCACCCCCGAATCGTCCCGGCTTCAGGGCGCGTTCGTCCCCTCCCTCCCGAAGTCGTCCTCGAGCCGGATGACGTCGTCGAGCTCGGGCGTCGAGACCTCGACGAGCTCGCAGCGCTCGATCGCCTCGAAGCGATGGACGCGGCCGGTGGGGATGCGGCGGGCCTCGCCTTGACCCAGTTCCTGCTCGCGGACGACACCCTCGTCGTCCTCCAGGAACAGGCGCAGCCGGCCGCTGCGGACGAGGATGCTCTCGTCCTTGATCTCGTGTCGCTGGAGCGAGAGTCGCTTGCCGGTCTCGATCACGAGGAGCTTGCCGACGTAGCGCTCGGTCTGTGCCCAGATCAGCTCGTGCCCCCAGGGCTTGTCGACCCGGCGGCCGGTCATCGGCCGCGGACCAGCCGCTCGCCGGCGTCCAGCAACGCGTCGCGCGCCTCGGCCGAGGTCGCCTCGGTATAGACCCGGACCAGGGGCTCGGTCCCGGACGCCCGGATCAGCAGCCACGATCCGTCGCCCAGGAAGAACTTGAAGCCGTCGTTCGTGTCGAGTCCGACGGTCCGTTCGACCGGCTCGCCAGCCAACTCCGCCGGACTGGTCGACGCCAGGTCGACCAGCAGGTGGCGCTTGACGTCGCCGTACTCCGACCGGTCGACGTGGACATCGACCCGCCGGTAGAAGGACGGGCCGGCGATCTCGTGGAAATGCTCGATCGCCCGGGAGACCGGCCACCGCCCAGCGGCTCGTTCTCGGACGAACAGGTCGAGCAGCAGCAGATCGGCATAGATGCCGTCCCGCTCCGGCAGGTGCATGCCGAACCCGAAGCCGCCGGACTCTTCGGCGCCCATCATCGCGCCGGTCTCGATCATCTTCGGTCCGATGAACTTGAACCCGACGGGCGTCTCGTACGTGGCGATACCGAAGCGCTCGCCGAGCCTGGCCGCCATCGACGTGTTGTTGACGCTGACGACGACCGGGTCGCGCCAGCCACGGTGCTCGGCGAGGTAATACATCAGCAGCCCGGTCACCTGGAGCTGGTGGATGAACGCGCCCTGCTCGTCGGCCGCTCCGGCCCGATCGGCGTCGCCGTCAAGCAACAGCCCCAGGTCGTAGCCGCCGGACGCGATGATCCCGAGCGCCTCGTCCACGTTCGGCCGGATCGGCTCGGGGTTCAGGCCGCCGAAGTACGGGTTCCGCTCCTGGTGGATCTCCCGGACACGGATCGTCCCGCCGTCGAGCAGCCGGCTGAGCCAGCCCGCCCCGGAGCCATACAGCGGGTCGACCAGCACGGACATGTCGGCGCCGCGGAGCGCGTCGAGGTCGAGTGTGCGCCGGACGAAACCCTCGTACCCGTCGTATGGATCGAACTGCTCGACCAACCCGGCCGCCTCGGCGTCCGCCAGCGGTCGGCGATCGACCGGCTGACCACCGTTGACGGCCAGGCGTGCTTCGATGACGCCCAGGATCTCGGCACCGGCCGCGGCGCCGGTCGGCGCCTTCACCTTGAACCCGTTGTCGACCCACGGGTTGTGGCTCGCGGTGATGACGATGCCCGCCGCAGCCCCGCGCTCGACGACCTCGTATGAGCTCATCTGGGTCGGCACGGCGTGGCGAGCCAGCGCGACCGGGATGCCGTGGGCGAGGAGGACCTCGGCGGCCGCGGCGGCGAAGTGCTCCGAGGCGAAGCGCCGGTCGAACGCGACTACCACACCCTTGGCCGTGGCGCCCTGCTCGGCGACGTAATGGGCGACCCCGTCGGCACAGCGCCGCACGTTCTCGAACGTGAACTCATCGGCGATGCGCGCTCGCCACCCGTCGGTGCCGAAGACGATGGTCGTCGGTTGGGTCAGCCCCGTCGTCGCGGTCACTCAGCCTCCGACCTGTGCACACCGGGCGATGAGC
>DATBMM010000307.1:0-1995 GCA_036554825.1 Candidatus Limnocylindrales bacterium | reverse complement strand
GTCCTGCGGGGCAATGCCGCGGACTCGCTGTTCCTGCTGGGCCGGTGGGAAGAGGCGCGCTCGATGAGCATGACCGCCCTCGAATGGCTACCGACGGGGATCAACTTCCTCAACGCACTGGTCTCCCTCGCCACGGTCGAGATCGAGCTCTCGGCGGGCGAGTCCGCCGGCAGGCTGCTCGGGCAGACGCTGCTCGAGCTCGAGGCCGTCCGCGACGCCCAGCAGGCGGTCCCGCTCAACCTCGCGTCAGCGTCGTTCGCCTTGTGGCGGGGCGATCTGGCGGACGCGCGACGGGCCGCCGACCGTGGCTGGACGCTCGTCCGCGAGACCGAGGACTGGATCCTGGCCGCTCGGACCGCCGCGGCCGTCATCGAGGTCGAGGCGGCCGGTGCGGCTGAGGCACGCGAGGGCCGCGATCTCGCCGGATTGGCTGCCGCCCGCGAGCGCGCGAAGGAAGTGCTCCGCTCGGCCGAGGTCATCGTCAAGAAGCACGGTGTCGCCCCGACCCTCGGCTCGCGCCGGCTCGCCGATGCGTGGCTCGCCACGGCTCGCGCGCATCGCCGCCGCGTCGACGGTCGTGACGACGCGACGGCTTGGGCCGCGGTCGGTGACGCCTGGGCGGCCCAGCGGATCCCGTACGAAACGGCCCGCGCCCGGTGGCGTCAGGCCGAGGCCATGCTCGGATCCGGTGCCGGGCGAGCGGCCCGGGCCGATGCCCGCGGCCCGCTCCTCGACGCGGTCCGCATCGCGCTCGATCTCGGCGCGCTGCCACTCCTCCGCGAGCTCCGCGAGCTCGCCGGCCGGGCGCTCATCACGCTGCCGACCGAGGTCGACGAGCGCCTGGCCGGCCCCGAGGACCGGCCGCGCAGCCTGGTCGGGGTCATGTCCGGGACCACGGGGGGCGGTCCGCCCGACGGGGAGGGAGATCGATCCGAGCTGGTGGATGCGCTGCGCCTGACCGGGACAGCCGAGGCGACACCCCGCCGCGATACCTTCGGGCTGAGCGGCCGCGAGCGCGAGGTCCTGGTGCAGATCGCCCGCGGGCGGACGAACCGCGAGATCGGCGAACGGCTATTCATCAGCCAGAAGACCGTCGGCGTCCACGTCGGCAACATCCTGGCCAAGCTTGGCGTGTCGGGTCGGGTCGAGGCCGCCGCTGTGGCCATCCGCCTTGGGTTGACCGACCAGCGCTGACGGGCGCACGCTCGGAGCGCCGGCTCCCCGCCCGCGCCGGCCCCCACGATCCGGGACGAAAAGAGAGACCCGGAGGGAGGTCTCCGGGTCTCAATGAGGACGATCGCCGGCCAGCAACGTCCGGCGAGCGAGATGCGAAATCGTGGTCGCGCGATCGCGACCTTTTCGCGCGGCCTCCGGGCCGCTGGTGGTCTACCAGCGGCGAGCGGCGACGAGCGCGAGAGCGATGGCGACGATCGGGCCGACGGTCACAGCGAGGTGCCAGGCTCGATCGATCAGTCGTCGGGTCATCTCGGATGGGCTCCGATCTCCCCCATGGTGCGGTCGGCCGCACTCGCAAGGGGGAAGCGGAGGCTAGTCGCGAGATGGTCCCGGGACAATCCCGACGATGGTACTGGTCAAGTACTGGGCCTCTGGTACCGGTCGGGCCGGACGAGCGCCGACGCGGTAGCATCGTCGCGAACACCCGACCGCGGTCATCCGCGCCCATCCGATGAGGTCTCCCGAGCCCATGCGAAGCCTGCGTTCCCTGTCCGCCATCGCGGCGATCCTCCTGCTTGCGGCATGCACATCGGCGAAGCCCGGCTGGACGTATGCGCCGGCGCCGTCGGCCACCCCGCTGCCCAGCGTCTCGCCAAGCGGCTCGGTCGATCCGAGCGCCTCGGCGTCGGCATCGGTCGAACCGTCCGAGTCGGCGTCGGCCGAGCCCTCGGCGTCGGCCGGTGACGGCGTGGTTCTCGAGATCTCGGCCCAGAACATCCAGTTCGATACCACCCAGGCGGCCGTGCCCGCCGACACGCC
>DATBMM010000305.1:0-2130 GCA_036554825.1 Candidatus Limnocylindrales bacterium | reverse complement strand
GACGCGGTCGCCGGGCCAAGCGGCATCCTCGACAAGCTCGGGTTGGGGTGACATCCCGCCGCTCTCGGCCCGCGAGCGGGGTCACGCCCCCGACCGCCTGGCTGGAGCTGGCGATCGAGGCTGATCCCGAGGCCGTGGAGGCGGTCAGCGAGATCCTCGGTCGTGTGGCGACCGGGGGCACGACCGTCGAACCGGCATTCGACCTGGTCGACGAGGGCCTCGGCGCACGGGTCGATCCGATGAGGCCAGCCGTCGTCCGCGGGTACGTGCCGGCGGGCGACGGGTCCGCGGCCCTGGCGGCCGAGGCGGCCGCCGCCCGCGTCGCCGAGGCCCTCGGGCATCTCCAGGCCTTCGGGTTGCGACCGATCGGGGAGCTGCGGACCCGGATCGTCCGCGAGAGGGACTGGGCCGACGCCTGGAAGGCGTTCTTCCCCGTCATGCGCGTCGGTCGACGGCTGGTCATCCGGCCGACCTGGCGCCGCCATCGAGCCGCGCCGGAGGATGTGGTTATGGCGCTCGACCCGGGGATGGCCTTCGGGACCGGCCTCCATCCGACGACCCGCCTGTGCCTGGCCGCACTGGAGCCGCTGGCCGACGACGCGCGGCTGTCCGGCGCGCGGGTGCTCGACGTCGGCTGCGGCTCGGGCATCCTGGCCATCGCCGCGCTCAAGCTCGGTGCCGCGACCGCGCTGGGTGTCGACACGGACCCGATCGCCGTCGCCTCGACGACCGCCAACGCCCGGCGCAACCGGCTCGGCCGCCGGCTGAGCGCTCGGCAGGGCTCCGTCCCGACGGGCTCAGGCCCGTTCGACGTCGTCCTCGCCAACCTCGTGGCGGGCATCCTTGTCCCGATGGCAGCGTCGCTGCGAGGGGAGGTCGGCCCCGGCGGGACGCTGCTGGTGTCGGGCGTCTTCTCGGATCGCGAGATCGAGGTGACCGCGGCCCTCGAGACGACCGGACTCGCGATCCGGGACCGGACGAGCGATGGCGACTGGGTCGCCCTGACCCTGAGTCCGCCCTGACCGGTGCCCGCTGGTACGATCGGCCGGATGCCGAGCTCGCTCTTCCCGGTCCTGCTCGTGACCCACATCGCGCTGGCCGTCGGGCTGTTCCTGCCGTCGATCCTGCTGCCCTTCGCCCTTCGGACGCGCCGCGCGGCCGTGGACTCCGAGAGCGGCATCGTGCGCACCCTGTTGTGGAGCCAATCGCACGGCACGATGGTGATCGGCCTCGGGCTGGCCCTGACCGGGCTCGGGCTCGTCGCCGCCCTCGGTCCGTCGCTGCTCCAGCAGCCGTGGCTGCTGATCGCGCTCACCATCTACGCCTGCAACCTGGCCCTGGCGTTCTTCATCCAGCGTCCGAACTTGCGCCGGTTGATCGGCATCAAGGCCGCGGCGGATGACCGGGTCTGGCGCGAGCGCGCGAAGCGCCAGCGATACGTGTCGTATCTGATGGCCGGTCTGGTCGGCGTCATCGGGTTCCTCATGAGCACGAAGCCGACCTTCTGATGACGACCGACTGCCTGTTCTGCCGGATCGTCGCGGGCGAGCTGCCCTCGACGAAGGTCCACGAGGACGACCTCGTCATCGCGATCCGCGACATCGCGCCGCGCGCCCCGACGCACATCCTCTTGATGCCCAGGCGCCACGTCGCGTCGGCCCTCGACCTGACCGAGGCCGATAGCGACATGGTCGGTCGGATCTTCGCGGTCGCCGCCGATCTGGCACGCTCGGAGGGGATCGCCGAGTCCGGCTACCGGCTCGTGTCGAACGTCGGCACGTGGGGCGGACAGTCGGTCGACCACCTGCATGTCCACCTGATGGGGGGTCGCGCGTTCGAATGGCCGCCGGGCTGATCGCGGGCTGCGGCCTTGCGGTGCTGCTCGCGGCCTGCGCCCCGGCCGGAGGAGGCGTCGTCCCATCCGTGCCACCGGCAGGGCAGAGCCAGGGCCCGGCGCGGACCGTCGGACCGGCGGTGGCCCAGACGCGTGGTGAGCTGGTGCGGGTCCTCGGCGAGAAGCGTCTCGTCCTCCAGGATTCGCAGGCGGCGTTCCGGCCGCCAGAGGACGCCCGCTTCACCGAGACGCCACGCGCGCTGTACCAGGTCATCCTGCCGCAGGCCCCGCAGGAG
>DATBMM010000283.1:0-1795 GCA_036554825.1 Candidatus Limnocylindrales bacterium | reverse complement strand
GCGGCCGACCTCGTCGCAGCGCTCGCGCAGCGTGTCCGACACGGCCTCGATCAGGTCCGGCGAGCCATAGCCGTTCCACAGATCCGCGTACAGGGCCGTGGTGCGCAGCGTCTTGCGCGGACCGGACCCGCCGATGATGATCGGCAACCGCCGCTGGACGGGGAGCGGCTCGCACAGCGCATCGTGGAACGCGTAGAACCGACCGGAGTGCGTGACGCGCTCCCCGTCGAGCAGGCGGCGGATCAGCATCGTGGCCTCGTCGAGGCGGTCGAGGCGCTCGCCGAAGCCGCTGCCGAAGTCGATGCCGAAGGCTTCGTGCTCCCGGCCGAACCATCCTCCGCCGAGCCCGAGGACCGACCGGCCGGCGGAGACGTGGTCGAGGGTCGTCGCCAGCTTGGCGATCAGGCCCGGGTTCCGGAACGTCGTCGAGGAGACCAGCAAGCCGAGGCGGACCCGCTCGGTGACCGACGCCACCGCGTGGAGCGCCGCCCAGCCCTCGAGTTTGGAATCGTCCCAGGCGCCCTCGTCGGACAGCAGGTGGTCGTCGAGCCAGAGTGAGTCCCAACCAGCTCGCTCGACGGCAAGGCAGGCGTCCCGCAGGTCCGGCCAGCCGGTGCGCTGGATCCAGAACGCCGCGCCGAAACGCATCCCTTAGCGGGCGAGCGAGGACAGGAACGAGAAGACGGGTCTGGCCTTCGAGTAGGCCTCGGCGAGGATCTCGGGCAGGTCCGCCGAGTAGATCTCGTCATCGGACATCGGCCGGCCGAAGACGATGTCCTTGGCCCGGAGGAGATCGGCGAGCGGGTGGTCCGGCGGGTAGCCGGGCGGCACGCGCTTGAGGGACTCGTGGCTATTGACCCGCCCGAACTCGGCGATGAAGGCTGGATCCTCCAGCGCCCGTCGGACGCCTGTCTCGTCGTCGACGACCGTCTGCCGGAACGCATCGAGGACGGGCTTGGAGGCGTGCCACATCCCACCGCCGGCGAAGTTCTCCCCGGGCTGGAGATGGAAGTAGGCGCCGTTCGCGTGTTCGGTATGGGAGGTGTCGGTCGCCGGGTCCATGCCCTCGACCCACGGGAAGCTCGCGCCCATGTGGATCTTGTACGGGGACTTGTCCTTGGCGAAGCGAGTGTCGCGGTAGATCCGGAAGATCGACCGCTTCGGGTCCGCCTGCAGCGGTAGCCCACGTGCCTCGAACGCCTCCGCGAGGGCGGCCACCAGCGACTCCATCGGTTCCTTGAGCAGCGCCTCGAACTCCGCCTTGCGCGGCTGGAACCAGGCACGGTCGTTGTTCTGGGCGAGCTCGGCGAGGAAATCGATGGCGTCAGGGCGGAAGCCGGCGAACCGGCGGACATCGACGGCCATGATCGAGACCTCCCCACGGACTGGAACCGTCATCGTACGCGGCCTCGCTCACCCGGCGGTGATCGCCGTCTTCACCGCCACTATCCTCGGGTCCGTGAGCAAGCCGCAGGGCTTCCCGGCGCCCATCCGCGAGGCGATCCTCGCCTGGTATGCCGCGAATGGGCGGTCGCTGGCCTTCCGGCAGACGACGGACCCGTATGCGGTCCTCGTCTCCGAGACGATGGCCCAGCAGACGCAGGCGGTACGAGCTGCCGTCCATTGGGAGCGGTTCATGGAGCGGTTCCCGACGGTCGGCTCGCTGGCCGCCGCGACGCCCGCCGAGGTCCTTCGTGCGTGGCAGGGCCTCGGCTACGACCGGCGGGCGCTGGCGCTGTGGCGCGCCGCCCGCATCATCCGCGACGAGCATGGCGGGCGGGTCCCCGACTCCGTC
>DATBMM010000280.1:0-3494 GCA_036554825.1 Candidatus Limnocylindrales bacterium | reverse complement strand
ATCGCCTGCCCTGGGCCGACCGGGTGACCGCCGTGGTGGGACGGGTCCCGCGGCTGCTCGACCTGGGCCGGCGATTGCGCGACGGCCTCGGCGTCGTCAGCCGGCCCGGCACCGTGGCGTGGGCGTTGCTTCTGAGCCTTGTCGCGTGGGGCTTCTCGATCGCGACGTTCGTCCTTGGCGGCAAGGCGCTCGGCATCGAGATCAGCCCGCTCCAGGGCGCGCTGCTGTCGAGCGGTGTCGCGCTCGCCACGATCGTGCCATCAGGTCCGGGCTATCTGGGGACGTTCGAGCTGACTGCGGTCGGCATCGCGACGCAGCTCGGCGTCGACCGCGATGCGGCGTTCGCGATGGCGCTGCTCGTCCACGCGCTGATCCTGCTGGTGACGTCGGTCGGCGGCGCGGTCGCCGCGCTGCGGCTCGGCGTAGGCCTGTCGACGGGTGATGGCGAGGGAGATCGGACCGAGCAGGCGTCGACCGGTTAAGCGGCTTGTCGCGTCTCCGGGTCCATCGCCGGCCGATCGTACGGCTCGAAGCGGAGCGGCAGACCCGGGGCGCCGGTCACGCGCAGGAACTCGAGCGTGTAGCTCTCGTACATCTCGTCGAGGACGGAGACGGCCGTGACGTGCTCCGGTCGACCTGCTGCCGATCGCGCCTCGGGCCGGGACGTCCACATGCAGAACGACAGGCACGTCCGATCGGCCGCGAGCGGGCCCTTGTAGTAGGTGACGAACCCCGGCGACGACGTCGCCTCGAGATGCGCTCGTTCGTCGATCTCCGCGAGCAGGACCTCGTTGCACCCGAGCCGCCGGACCGAGCGGAACGCCACCAGGTACCACTCACCCGCGCCGAGCTGCGTAGCGACGCCGGACCAGTCGAACGCCTCCCCGACGGGCAAGCGCGCATAGCCATCCGAGATCGGCTCGAGCGCGGCGAACGCGTCCACGTTTCGCAGCATCGGCCTCCGGGGCTGCGATTGTCAAATCGTGGGAAGTCCTCACCCCACATGACGATAAGTACTCGTGGTGCGTCCACGCGCCACGAGCTTCAGCCCAGGGCGACCTCGATCTGGGTGGCCGCGCGGCGAAGGGCGCCACGAGTGCGTGCCTGCCAGCGGCGCGTGGCCCGTTCGTTCGGTGCCGCGACGCCGACTGCGGCCACGATGCCGTCGGCCCGCATCACGGGCACGGCCAGGGTCGTCGCGCCGGTGATCGCCTCGCCCTCGTCCTGGGCGGACCCGTCGGTCTCGATGAGCGCCAGCGCCTCGCGGACGGCACTGGCGTCGGCCACGCCGTCGAGGGCGGCGTCGTGGACCTCGGGCGGGGCGTACGCCAACAGCACCCGTCCGACCGAGCCACGGTGGAGGGCCTCGGGCAGGCCGGGTTCGAGGACGACCCGCAACGGTCGGTCCGAGGTGTGCTGGGCCAGGCAGACCGCGGCGACGCCGATCCGGCGCGAGATGAAGGCCGTCTCGCCGGTCGACTCGGCCAGGTCGGCCAGGATCGGGTCCGCTGCCCGGATCAACTCCTCGGCCGTCACGGCCGGACCGGGAGCCAGGACCTGAAGCCGGGTGCCCAGCCGGTAGCCGGCCTCGAGGCGCTCCACGAATCCGAACTCGGTCAGGGTCCGGAGGTACCGATAGATCGTCGAGAGCGGCGTCTCGAGCAGGGTGCTCAGCTCATCGGCTCGCATCTCGCCGCGGTCGGCGATCGTCAGGAACACCCGCAGGCCGCGGGCGAAGGACGTGTCCTCGGCGGCTTCTTCGGGCGGTCGATCGAGGGCGGTCGTCACGGCGATCTCCGGCAGGGGCGGGGAGCGGTCAGGGTACCGCGGACCTCTCACGGCGGGTACCCGGCGCGACGAACGGAGCGCGTCGGCGATACTGGCGCGGTGAGGATCGGCGCCATCCGTCTCCAGCGCCTCCGTGTCCCGCTCGACCCGCCGTTCCCGGCCGCGTGGGACCCGGTGCCGCGGACCGAGTTCCCGGTCACGATCGTCCGCGTCGAGACCGACGAGGGCGTGGTCGGCATCGGGTCGGGTGACACGATGGACGGGTTCGAGGCCTTCGAGCACCTGTTCGTCGGCACGGACCCGCTCCTCATCGAACGGCACGTCCGGGTCCTCGAGACGATCGACTTCCATGCCGGTCGCTACTGGCCGCTCGAGGCCGCGCTGTGGGACATCTGTGGGCAGGTCAGCGGGCAGCCGGTGGCGAGCCTGTTCGGCGGCAAGCTCGATGCGCTGCCGGCCTATGCCTCGTGCGGCATGCTGCTGCCTGCACCGGAGCGCGCCGAATCCGCGCTGCGGATGCGCGAAGAGGGGTTTCGCGCACTGAAGATCCGTGTGGATCCACGAAGGTTGGAGGAGGGCCTCGCCGCCGTGTCCGCGACCCGTGCCGCGGTCGGTCGTTCGATGGACATCATGGTCGACCTCAACCAGGGCTGGCGGATGCCCGGCGACATCTCGCCGACGATCGACGTCGCGACGGCCCGCGAGATCGGCGCGCGGCTGGCCGACGAGGGTGTGCTCTGGATGGAGGAACCGTTGGACGGGAACGACCTGCCCGGCCTCGCCGCCCTCCGGGCCGCCGACATCGGCGTCAGGATCGCCGGCGGCGAGATGACGCGCACCCACCACGAGGCGCTCTGGGCGCTGGCATCCGACGCGTTCGACGTCTACCAGGAGGACGTGGCCCTCGCCGGCGGCATGCTGCGCAACCGCACCCTGGCCGAGATGGTCCTGGCCCGTGGCCGGTGGTTCACCCCGCACACCTGGACGAACGGTCTCGGCCTGCTGGCGAACCTGCACGTCGCGGCAGGTGTCGGCGGTGGCCCGTACCTCGAGTTCCCATATGACCCGCCGGGCTGGACGCCGGAGCGCAGGGACGCCTTCCTCGCCGAGCCGATCCGGCCCGACGCCGACGGTCTCCTCCGCGTCCCGACCACACCCGGCCTTGGCGCACGCCTCGATGAGGTCTCGGTCCGCAGGTACGCGGCATGAGCGCGGTCGCCGCTGCCGACTGGATCGCGCGGGCTGCGGGCATCCGACCCCGTAACGAGGCCTTCATCGATGGCCGGTTCGTGCCGGCTGCGTCGGGTCGGACCTATGACGACATCGCCGGCCGCGACGGCCGGGTCATCACCCAGGTCGCCGAGGGCGGCACGGAGGACATCGATCGAGCGGTGGCCGCGGCGAGGGCGTCATTCGAGGACCGACGCTGGGCGGACATGTCGCCGGCCAAGCGCAAGATCATCCTGCTCAAGCTGGCCGAGTCCATGCGGGCGAACCGCGATGAGCTCGCGCTGCTCGAATCGCTCGACGTCGGCAAGCCCATCCGCGACACGCTGTCGGTCGATGTCCCGTCGGCGGCCAAGACCATCCAGTGGTTCGCCGAGACCATCGACAAGACCTACGGCGAGGTCGGCCCGACCGGACCGGACGCGCTCTCCCTGGTGACGCGCGAGCCGATCGGCGTCGTCGGTGCGATCGTGCCCTGG
>DATBMM010000237.1:0-3445 GCA_036554825.1 Candidatus Limnocylindrales bacterium | reverse complement strand
ACGGCACGCACGACGCGCTCGTCGTTGAAGGCCCACAGATCCTCGAGGGAGCCGCCGCCCCGCGCGAGGATCGTGAGCGCGGGCGCGTCATCCGGTCGCCCGGCCTCGACCATCGCCGACGCGTAGCGAGCCACCCGACGGAACGCGGTCACGATGCTTGCCGGAGCGGCATCGCCCTGGACCTGCGCCCCGACCAGGAGGACCTGGACGAGCGGCCAGCGCCGGCCCAGCACGTGGCTGACGTCGCGCCAGACTGCCCCCGATGGGCTGGTGATGACGGCGATGGTGCGCGGCCGCGTCGGCAGCGGCCGCTTGCGCGCGGTGTCGAACAGGCCCTCCTCGGCGAGGCGGGCCTTGAGCGCCTCGAAGCGCAGGGCGAGGTCGCCGACACCGGCCGGCTGGATCGAGTCGACGTACAGCTGCATGGCACCGGACGGCTCGTACAGGTCGATGCGTCCGTGGACGACGACGCGCAGCCCGGCCTGGGCCGTGAACATCGACCGCTCGCGGTCGTCTCGGAACCACACGCACTGGAGCTGGCTGCGCTCGTCCTTGAGCGCGAAGTAGGCGTGCCCGGCCGACGACACGGTCACTCGCCCGATCTCGCCCTCGACCCACACGTCGAGCAACCGCGGGTCCTGCCGGATCGCTGTCCGCACCGCCCGCGTGACGTCGCTGACCTTGAGGATCCGCAGCCCGAACGTGCCGGGCGCGGTGGCGCTCGGCCGCAGCACGTCGCTGCCAGGATCCGCTGGACGGGGCCGCCTCCCCGGCCCGACCGGGACCGGCTCCTCGGGATCGACCGCGTCCCAGCCGGGAAGCGCCCAATCCGGCGGCCGCGGGCCCTCGCGCTCGGTCACTCGCGCTCGCTCACTCGAAGCCCTGCTTGACGTAGAACCATCGATCGTCGCCGTGAAGGAGGCTTCGCATGTGGTTGATCTCGCCGGCGTGGTACGAGTCGTGGGTGATCATCGCGCCGATGATCGAGCGTGTCCGCCACTCATCGCCCCAGTTGGTGCGTCGTAACCGGTCCAGTTCGGCGTCGTCCTTGAGTGCCCTGACGTCAGCGACGAACGCCGCCTGGACATCGATCAGCCAGCGGATGGCCTCGTCCATCGGTGCTTCGCCGTCGGGCCAGGGCTGGACGGCGGCGTCATCCCAGCCGAGCTTGCCGTCGTGGAACGCGTGGTCGCCGTACATCACCTTGCAGGAGCCGACGTGGAGGACGATCGACTCGATCGAACGGGCCGAGCCCGGAACGAGCGCCCGCCATCGCTGTTCCGACACGGTGATGAGGTTCTGGAGCAGCGCCTGGCTCTCGTCGGCTTCCACGCCGGGCTCGCCGAATGCGAGCTCCATGACCTGGAGGAGCGTCTCGATCCCCTGACGCGAGCGGTGCATGTGACGACCTTATCGAAGGATCGTGCAGCGAGTCGCCTCGGCGGCCGTGAGCGAACCTACGATTCCGAAGGATCGCGCGGCGAGGAGGCGCCGGCGCTGTGATCACACCCGGGTCTGGTACTCCCCCGTCCGCGTGTCGACGCGGATCGTGTCGCCGGTCTCGACGAAGATCGGCACCTGCACGACGAGACCCGTCTCGGTCGTGGCCGGCTTCCGCGCGCCGGTCTGGGTGTCGCCGGCGAAGCCCGGCTCCGTTTCGACGACCGACAGATCGACCGTGACGGGCAGCTCGACCCCGATCGTCTCGCCCTCGTAGCTCGTCCGGTCGAGGGTCATCCCGTCGGTCATGTAGCGCGTCGCCTCGCCGAGCTGGTCGCCCCGGAGCACGAACTGGTCGTACGTGTCGTTGTCCATGAAGTGGAACTCGTCCCCGTCGCGGTACAGGAACTGGACGGGCCGCTGCTCCAGCTGGGCGCGCGGCCACTTGGTGCCGGCCTGGAACGAGCGCTCGATCGTCTGACCGCGCTTGACGTTGCGCAGCGTGATGCGGACCTGGGCCGAGCCGCGGCCCATCTTGATGTGGTGGTAGTCGAGGATCTGCCACAGGTCGCCATCGAGCTCGATGGTCACGCCCTTGCGCAGTTCTCCAGTGCTGATCATGCGGGGAGGGGCTCCTGGGAGCGGGCCGCCGCGCAGGGGCGGACGGACCACGGACGGTTCGGGATGAGGCGCCCATTCTAGCCGCTACGATGCGCTGACCATGGACCCCGTCCTCGCCGCGGCACGTCCAACCTTCGACCCACGCGCCGTCGTCGCTATCGCGCGTCGGACGTTCGGGGTCGAGGCGAACGACGCCCGCGACCTGGGCAGCGAGCGCGACCAGGCGTTCCTGTTGGTCGGCGCCGAGGGGGCACCGCTGGCGGTCATGAAGGTCTCCAACGCGGCCGAGGACGCGAGCACGCTCGACATGGAGGCGCTCGCCGTCCTCCACGCGCGGCGCGTCGACCCGGATCTGCCCCTGGCGATCCCGTGGCTGGTGCCCGGGGCGGCTTCGACCTCCGCCGACCCGGCCGACCGGCGGGCGCCGA
Organism: Candidatus Limnocylindrales bacterium; assembly: GCA_036554825.1. Taxonomy (GTDB): domain Bacteria; phylum Chloroflexota; class Limnocylindria; order Limnocylindrales; family CSP1-4; genus SPCO01. The sequence continues at coordinate 956 of DATBMM010000237.1, read as the reverse complement.
TCACGTCCGAGGACGGCGAACACCACGTCCGGATGTATGACGTGCTACCCGGGCGGGCCCGCGTCGACGCGCTGGACCTGAGCGACGCGGCACTCGGCGCGTGGGGCGAGATGGCGGCGCGCATCGGGCGGTCGTTGCGCGGCTTCTTCCACCCGGCCGCCCAGCGGACGATGCTGTGGGACGTCCAGCACGCGGCTCGCTCGCGCGAGCTCCTGGGCGCCATCCACGACCCGGAGCAGCGCCAGCTCGTGGGCATCGTGCTCGACCGGTTCGAGTCGTCGGTGGTGCCGGTCTGGCCGGCCCTGCGCGCCCAGGTGGTCCACGGCGACCTGACGACGGACAACGCCCTCACCGACGCCGCCGGTTTCGTGACCGGGATCGTCGACTTCGGCGACATGAGCCACAGCGCGCTGATCACCGACATCGCCTCGCTGCTGGACTCGCTGTTGAACGATCGTGTCGACGACGAGCTGTTCCGCTGCGCCCGGCTTGTCCTGGACGGCTACCAACGCATCACGCCGCTCGAGCCGCTCGAGCTGCGGCTGCTCCCGGAGCTGCTGGCTGCGCGGGCGGCGGTGACGATCGCCATCTCGTCGTGGCGCTCCGAGCGCGGGCTGGAGGACCCGACCTTCGCCGAGCGCTATAACGCGCCGGTGGCGCGGACCATCCGGACGCTGCTCGACGCCGGCTGGGCCGAGGCCGCGCGGCGGTTCGGGGCGGAGCCGGCGCCGTCGCCCGCCGATGACGGGCGTCTGGCGGCGCGTCGGGAGGCGGTGCTCGGGCCGGCGATGGAATCGCTGACCTACGACACGCCCGTCCACGTGGTGAGCGCGGCCGGCGTGTGGATGACCGGTGCCGACGGCCGGCGCTACCTCGACGCGTACAACAACGTGCCGTGCGTGGGTCACGGCCACCCGCGGGTGACCGAAGCGATCGCCCGCCAGGGACGGCGGGTC
>DATBMM010000223.1:0-5908 GCA_036554825.1 Candidatus Limnocylindrales bacterium | reverse complement strand
AGGCGACTTCGCCATGGCCTATGTGGTCGCCCACGAGTTCGGCCATCACATCCAGACGGTCCTGGGGATCTCGCAGCGGGTCCAGGACCTCGCAGCCCAGGATCCGAGCCAGCAGAACACGTTGTCCGTCCGCCAGGAGCTCCAGGCTGACTGCCTCGCCGGGGTCTGGGCCAATTCGGCCCAGAGCGATCTGCAGGCTGGCGACATCGAGGAGGCGCTGAGCGCGGCGGCGGCCGTCGGAGACGACCGGATCCAGGAGGCGACGACCGGCCGGATCGACCCTGAGCGCTGGACGCACGGCTCGGCCGAGCAGCGCGTGGCCTGGTTCACGAACGGCTATCGGAGCGGCAACCCGGACGACTGCGACACGTTCGCGCAGGCGCAATAGGCCCAGGGACCCACCCGGACTAGCCCCGACGACCCCCTTCCCAGCGCGTGACGGCTGTCGTAGGCTCCCACCCTCGACGACGGGGTCATCCCGACGTCCGCTCGGGGTGACAACGGATGGCCGCCACACAGCCCGTCGCGACGACGCCGCACGTCCTCGATCGCCACGTCGGTCGGGTCGTGCGCCGGTTCACCATCGGCGCGCTGTTCGGTGTCCTGCTCGCGGTCACCGGCCTCGTCGCGTTCACCCAGGCCAACAGCGGTCGCGTCCTGCCTGGCGTGGTCGTAGGCGGCGTCGCGCTCGGCGGGATGACCGAGAGCGAGGCACGGTCGGCGCTCGAAGGCGCCTTCGGCGCGCTGGACGACGGCCAGATCCAGCTCGTGTCCAGTCGGACGACCGGCGTCATCCGCTACGCCGAGGTCGGTCGCGTGGTCGACGAGGAGGCGATGCTGGCGGCTGCGCTCGCCCACGGTCGCACCGGGACACGGTTCGAGGAGGCGATCGCCGGCCTCCATGGCGTCATGCGCCCGACGACGATGCCGATCGACCTCCGCTACCACCGGCCGACGCTTGCGGCCAAGCTGGCGGCGTTCGAGGTCCTCGGGGCGCGACCGTCGACCGATGCGACGGTCCGCGTGAAGCGTGGGACGTTCGTGACGACACCCGCCCACGAGGGCGTCGAGGTCGACACGACGCGGGTCATGTCGCTGATCGACGCCGCGCTGCTCGATCCGGCGACGCCGCCGGTCATCCGCTTCGAGGCGGACTCGAACCCGGTGCTGCCGCGCACGTCCGACGCAGACGTGGCGCGCGCGATCGGGCTGGCGGAGCGCCTGGCGGGCTCGATCGAGCTGCGTGCCGGGGATCGGAAGTGGATGCTGGATCCGACGCCACTGATCACCTTCGACGGCGTCGGACCGGGGCTGGCTCCGGTCCTCGATCAGAGCAAGGTCGCGCCGAAGCTCAAGAACATCAAGAAGCACGTCGCGGTCAAACCGACCAACGCGAGCTTCCTGCGCGACCGTGGCGGGCGGGTGTTCGGGGTCAGCGCCTCGTCGGCGGGTCGTGCGCTCGACGTCGAGGCAACGGTCGATTCGATCGTGAGCATCCTCGACGGTCGTGCCGCCGGTGCGGCACCGCCCGCGACGGTCAAGGTCTCGACGAAGGCCGTCGGGCCGGAGTTGACGACGGGCGAGGCCACCAAGCGGGCGCCGCTCGTGGAACGGATCGGCTCCTGGACGACGTACTACCAGGTCAGCGCCCGGAACGGCTTCGCGGCGAACATCACCGTCCCGGCACGCCGGCTCGATGGCATCGTCGTCAGGCCCGGCGAGACGTTCGAGTTCTGGGGTCGGCTGGGCGAAGTCAGCTTCCGGACCGGGTACCGGCTCGGAGCGGCGATCATCGGCGGCCGGACCGTGGAGGGCCGCGCGCTGGCTGGCGGCATCTGCTCGGTCTCGACGACGCTCTTCAATGCCGCGGCCCGCGGCGGGCTCCAGATCCTCACCCGTCAGCCGCACTGGTACTACATCAGCCGCTATCCGCTCGGTCTGGACGCCACCGTGTCGTCCTCGCAGACGATGCGCTTCCGGAACGACACCAGGCACCCGATCCTGATCAAGTCGGCCGCGTCGCCCGGCGTCGTCCGGTTCGAGATCTGGAGCGTGCCGAACGGGCGGACGACGACCTGGTCGCGGCCGTCGGTGTCGAACGTCGTCCGAGGCTATGACACGGTGCAGTACACATCGTCCCTCCGCCCGGGCGAGCGCAAGCGCATCGAGTACCCGGTCGACGGCAAGCACGTGGCGGTCACCCGGACGGTCCGCGATAGCGCCGGGCGGGTCATCCATCGCGATACGTTCGTGTCGAACTACCACCGGATGGTCGGGATCACGCTCATCGGGCGCTGACGCGCTAGAATCGCCGGCCACGGCGGAGTAGCTCAGTGGTAGAGCAGGGGACTCATAAGCCCTTGGTCGGTGGTTCGAATCCGCCCTCCGCTACCACTCCCCTCGTTCGTCTCGGTGCCGAGCGGTGTCCCGATCCGCGCCGCGCCGGCCCAGCCTCATTCTTCGTATCGATTTCTTGACATGACCTGCCGTCGCCATCCGGTCGTCGAGACCGTCCGTAGGGATGCTAGAGGCATGACCTCTGGCAGGGGGTCCGGGAGGGTCCCACAGGTATACTCGCCGCACGTGGCGGCGCTCGATCGTCGCTCACTTCACCCGGAGGCTCCTCGTTGAACCCCAAGTTCTTCCGCAACGGCATCGTGATGCTGGTGCTCGTCGTCGGCACCGTCGCGCTGCTGTTCACCTGGATCACGACCAATCAGCCGCCCACGAACACCGGCTACTCCGAATTCCTCCGCGACGTGGGTGCGGGCGACATCAAGAAGGTCACCCAGCAGGGCACCACCCTGACCGTGGTGAAGACCGGCAACCCGGAAACGACCTACACCGTCATCGTCCCCACGGTCCTCACCAATGTCCTCGGCGACATGGAGGCGGCGGCCGAGAAGGGCGGTCAAGAACTGCCGTCCGACATCTTCACCGCGACCCCGGCGCCCGATACGTCGTGGCTCGGTCTGTTGCTGACGGCCGTGCTCCCGCTCCTGATCATCGGCGGCTTCATCTTCTTCATGATGCGCCAGGCCCAGGGCACCAATAACCAGGCCCTGTCGTTCGGCAAGAGCCGCGCCCGCATGTTCCTCGGCAACAAGACCGTCGTGACGTTCGCGGACGTGGCCGGCGTCGACGAGGCCAAGACGGAGCTCCAGGAGGTCGTCGAGTTCCTGAAGTTCCCCGAGAAGTTCAACTCCCTCGGCGCGCGCATCCCGCGCGGCGTCCTGCTGGTCGGCCCTCCGGGGACCGGCAAGACGCTGATGGCTCGGGCCGTCGCCGGTGAGGCCGGCGTGCCCTTCTTCTCGATCTCGGGGTCCGAGTTCGTCGAGATGTTCGTGGGTGTCGGTGCGAGCCGCGTGCGCGACCTGTTCGACCAGGCCAAGCGCAATTCGCCGTGCATCGTCTTCGTCGACGAGATCGACGCCGTCGGGCGCCAGCGCGGCGCCGGCCTGGGTGGGTCGCACGACGAGCGCGAGCAGACCCTCAACCAGATCCTCGTCGAGATGGACGGCTTCGACACGAACACGAACGTGATCGTCGTCGCGGCCACGAACCGGCCGGACGTCCTCGACCCGGCGCTGCTGCGCCCCGGTCGGTTCGACCGCCAGGTCATCCTCGACCGGCCCGATATGCGCGGTCGCGTCGAGATCCTCCGCGTCCACACGAAGGGCAAGCCGCTTGACAAGGGCGTCGACGTCGAAGGCGTCGCGCGCCAGTCACCGGGCTTCTCGGGCGCCGATCTCGCCAACCTCGTCAACGAGGCGGCGATCCTGTCGGCCCGCCGCAACAAGAAGGTCATCGGCATGTCCGAGTTCCAGGAGGCCCTGGAGCGGATCGTCGCCGGTCCCGAGCGCAAGTCGCGCGTCATCTCGGATGCCGAGAAGGCGATCATCGCCTACCACGAGGGTGGTCATGCGGTGGTCCAGCGGATCCTGCCCAAGTGCGACCCGGTCTCCAAGGTCACGATCATCAGCCGCGGCATGGCCCTCGGCTACACGATGGCGCTGCCCCAGGAGGACCGCTATCTCCAGTCCAAGACCGAGTTCGAGGACAAGATCGCGGGTCTTCTTGGCGGCAACGTCGCTGAGCGGCTGATCTTCGGTGACACGACGACCGGTGCCAGCAATGACATCGAGAAGGCGACCGACCTCGCGCGGCGGATGGTCACCGAGTTCGGCATGAGCGACAAGCTCGGCCCGTTGTCCTTCGGGAAGCGCGACGAGCTGGTCTTCCTCGGCCGGGAGATCGGTGAGCAGCGCAACTACAGCGACGAGGTCGCCAAGCAGATCGACGAGGAGGTCCGGGCGATCATCGACAGGGCGTACGAGCGGGCGACGGAGGTCCTCACGACCCATCGCGATCGCCTCGTCGGGCTTGCCGAGAAGCTCGTCGCGGAGGAGACGGTCGACGCCGAGACCTTCGAGGCGATGTTCCAGGATCTGCCCCCGAAGGCCCCCGAGGGTGGCGTGCCGACCGTCGTCGGTCCGGGCCAGCCGATCCCCGAGCCGAAGCCGCAGCCGGCGTGACCCGCCGCTAGACGTTCCCCGCACTCGAGACCGAGCGGGCCGGATCCTCCGGCCCGCTCGTTCGATTCCGAGGCCGCCGAGGCCGCCGATCGCCCAGCGGACGAGGTCGACGCATCGCGATTCCCGTGGGGCGGGAGCAGACGCGGGGCCGCTGGCATCGCGATTCCCGTGGGGCGGAAGCAGACGCGACCCGCTGGCACGCGATTCCCGTGGGGCGGGAGCAGACGACGCGATCGCCCCTCGATGGCTGGTTCGTCCCGGGGCTCGGGATGACTGGGCCGCTTATCCCGCCCCGCGGGAGATCACCGACAGGACGTGCCGTTCCCTGTCGACTGCTCCCGTGGGGCGGGAATCGAGCCGGCTCCTCTCTTCATCGGGACGAACACAAGAGCGGACTTCGCGGGGAGGCGACCCTCCCGCAGTGCCTCGAGGGTCGCTGGGTCGTCGATGACGTAGTCCGAGCCGAGGTAGGTCGCCGCGGCTCGGACAGCTGCCCGGTTTGCCCGTGTGTCGGCGACGACCACGATGACCAGGTCGAAGCCACTGTCAGCCAGCTTGTGCGAGATCCGACGGTGCTGCGCCTGCGCGTCCACGAACCGTGTCTCGAGTTCGACACCACATCTGCGGCCGGCAGGGTCGGTGATCGTGATGTCCCACGCGCGGAGGTCGTGCCGATCGCCGATCCTGACCTCGGTCCGAGGGATGAGTGGGCCGCTCACGAGCGCCTGGAACGAGTGGTGGAGCATGGCGTGCCCCTGGTCGCGAAGGGGTTCCGGCCCCGGATAGGTTCGCATCCAGAGGTCGAGCCCGACGGCAGCAGCGACCCGAGCAAGGGTCGCGACTGACAACCGAGGGCACTCGCCCCGCTCGATGCGGCTCGCCTCGGATCTCGAGATCCCAGCCGCACGACCGACTTCGACCAACGTGAGTCCGGCCATGTTCCTCGCGGCCCGTATCTCTTCGCCGATTCGCATATGGAACGAGGCCGTGCGGCGGTCTGCGCGGGAGATCCGTGACTCGGGCACCCGCGCATCGTCGTCACGGCCACTCACCACCGACTCAACGCCCCGCGGCTACCGCCGATAGACTTCCGGGCCATGTCCGACCGAACCCCCGACACAAACGCCGACACGGATCACAACGCCGACACAGATCACCCCGCCGACACGGATCACAGCGCCGACCGACCCGCCGACAAGACCGCCGAGCTCGAGGCGTATCTCGGCGGGCGTCGTGAGGAACGGCTCGACCGCCTCAAGGACTTCCTCCGGATCCCGAGCATCTCGACGCTGCCCGAACGAGCCGACGATGTCCGTCGCGCTGCCGACTGGCTCGCCGCGGAGCTGCGCGACGCCGGCATCGAGCACGTCGAG
>DATBMM010000204.1:0-5668 GCA_036554825.1 Candidatus Limnocylindrales bacterium | reverse complement strand
CGGGGCGCCGGCCTCGCCCAGGGCGGCCTCGCCCCCTTCGATCTCCTGCAACCATGCGAATGGTCGTTCCGCGTTCGGATCCTCCGGCGCCGGCGGTTGCTTCCACGGCGGCACCTTGCCGACGAGTGGGACCTGCTGCCGGAGCTGACCCATCCGGTCGACGAGCCCGTGCTCCTCGGCACGTTCGGCGGCCAGGACCTCGCCGGGCGATCCATCACCCGAGCGCCGAAAGAACTCGGCGAACCCGCCGTCGGCCTCGAGATCGCGCCGGACCATGACCGAGTCGTAGGTCTCGAGCGCCTTGGCGACCCGGTCGACGAGCGGCCGCGGGAAGCCGAGCGCATAGCCGACCTCGCGGACCGCCGACCGCGCCCGGTACGTGACGAGGTTGCAGACCATGCCCGTGTGCTCCGGCCCGTAGCGGCGGTAGATGTACTGGATGACCTCCTCCCGGCGTGCCGAGCTGAAATCGATGTCGACGTCGGGATACGTCGTTCGGCCCGGGTTGATGAACCGCTCGAACAGGAGGCTGTGGGCGATCGGCTCGACCCGGCTGATCCCGAGCGTGTACGACACGATCGAGCTGGTCGCGCTGCCTCGGCCCTGGGCGGGGATCCCCTGCTCCTTGGCGAAACGCATGAGGTCCCAGCAGATCAGGAAGAACTCGGCGAGGCCGGCTCGCTCGATGACCTCGAGCTCGTGCGCGAGCCGCTTGACGACGGCCGAGGTCAGCGGGTGATAGCGCCGCTTGGCACCCGCCCAGCACAGCTCCGACAGATACGAGAAGGGCGTCTCACCATCGGGCACCGGGAAGCCCGGGAAGCGGTACTGCTCGAAGCCGAGATCGACCTCGCAGGCGGCGGCCACCTCGACCGACGTCGCGATCCCCTCGCGCCAGGCCCGGGCAGTGTCGGCGTCGAACCCCGCCGCGAGCGCCGCCATCTCGTCGCCCGACTTCACGAACGACTCGGCGTCCGGCCGGCGCAGGTCGGCCAGCGTATCGAGCGTGCGCCCGTGGCGGATCGCCGTCAGGACGTCGTGGAACTCGCGGTCATCCGCCGTCGCGTAGTGGACGTCGTTGGTCACGACGACCGGCAGACCGAGCTCCGCGGCGAGCGCCGCCGATTCCGCGACGAGCCAGTCGTCGTCGGGCAGCAGGTGGTGCGACAGCTCGATGAAGAAGCCACTGGTCGACGGACCGTCGCCCCGACCGAAGATCCCCGCGTAGCGCTCGGCGGCCGCCCGCGCGCCGGCCCGGTCGCCGACCCGCAGCCGGCGGGCGATCTCCCCATCCCGGCAGCCCGACAGCGCGATGACGCCCTCGTGATCCTCCTCGAGCAGGGCGTGACGAAAGCGCGGCACCGCCTTGGTCCCTGCCAGGTTGGCGTGCGAGATGAGCCGGCTCAGGCTGCGCCAGCCGGCCGGCGTCCGGGCCAGCAGGACGAGGTGCGGGCCACGCGCCCGGTCGCCGATCCCGCGGAAGTCCTCCTTGACCGGGTCCCGGTGGCCGGGCAGTCTCGCCCGCCGGGCCCGTGGGCGGGCTGGCCGGCCGTCGGTGACGACCACATCCGGGGTGGCCGGCTCCGCGCGGAGACGCCGCGGTCGACGGCGCGGCGGGATCACGACGCCGTCGGGATCCGGAACGGCCGGGTCGAGCAGGTCGATCTCGGCGCCGACGATCCCGTGGAGCCCGGCCTCCTCGGCAGCACCCATGAACCGCACCACGCCGTACAGGCCGTTGTGGTCGGTGACGGCCAGGCCGGTCAGGCCACGAGCGACAGCCCGGTCGACCAGGTCGTCCGAGGCCGACGCCCCGTCGAGGAACGAGAAGTTCGTGTGCGCGTGGAGCTCGGCGTACGGGATGGTCACGTCGATCGCCTCGAGTCCGGGGCGGTTCGGGATTGACGAGTATAGAACAGATGTTCATAGTGTGCGCGATGAAACAACTCAGAGGCGTTCGGCGTCTCTGAGACATGCACGCACCGATCGCGCTCGATCGCCCGCTCCGACCGGTCGCCATGACCGCGCTCCGGACGGCCCTCGCCGTGGTGGGCGCGTCGCTCTTGATCCTCGTCGCCCTGCCCGCGCTCCTCGCGGTCCAGGCGGCGGCGATCTAGCACCACACTCCGTCTCGGCGCCTGGGGGCTCGGGACGAACCGTCGGCACCGACTGCGATGGTCGAGGCGCCGACCAGCCGGACCGCTGGTGAGCAACGATCCGGCTCCACAGGACCCCGTCGCTGGGGGCGACGGGGTCCTGTCATGTCCGGCGACGTCGGACAGGGATGTTTTTGCGTTCCGTGTCCCATCCGTGAACGCGGCGTTGACAGGCGGTCTTCAGCCTCGATCCTGCGCACGCCTCCTCCACGCCACAGGACCCCGCTGCGTTGGGGGCGGCGGGGTCCTGTCGTTCCCGGATCCGTCGCCGGTGCTGACATGTCGGTGTGACCGACGAGATCGACACAGCCGTGCGGGACCGATCGCTCGACCGACCTCCTCGTGCATCCTGGGCGATCGGCCAAGCGTGTTCGTGGCGTATCCGTCGCCATGACCGACATGTCGTTGTGAGCGACATGTCGTTTCAGCCACTACGGCTAGACTCCCCGGATGTCCACGCGACCCCGCCGCCTCCTGCTGATCCTGCCGATGGCCATCTCGATCGTCGCCTGCGGGAGCGCGCCGAGCCCGTCACCGAGCGACACCCCGACCGCAGCTCCACCGACCCCTGCCAGCGAGGAACCAGCGTCGGCCCAGCCGACCGGCTCCGCCGCCGCGGGCCAGACCGACACCGCCTGGGGCCGCATCTGGGACACCGTTCCGGCGGGCTTCCCACAGGTCCCGGGCAGCACCGTCGCCGACGACGCCGGCCCCGAGCCGGCGAGCGTCAGGCTCGCCGTCCAGGGCGACCCCCAGGCGATCGCGACCTGGTACCAGGGCGCCCTCGAGACGGCGACGTTCAGCACGGTCGGGCTGAACGGGCCGGGCGAGGACGGCGGGTTCGTCCTCGACTCGGTCGGGGACGGCGAGTGCCGCCTGCAGACGACCATCGCCCCACTCGGCGACACGACCTTCGTCACCGTCCTCTACGGAGCGGCGTGCCCGGCGCCGTAGACGCCGGAGATGTCACGAAGATGTCACACGCGGGGTGAGCGCCGGGCGCTATGCTGCCGTCGTCTACCCGGATGCTCGGGACCGGGATGGGGGACATCGCGACCATGCAGTCAACGCGGCCTCGGGACCTCGGCGCGCTGGTCCTCGCGATCGGCGTGCTCCTGACCCTCTTCGTCCTCACGCTGGCGCTCGGCACACCGCTTCGCTGAGGCTCGGCATCGCCGAGCGTCGGTCGGGCCTGTCTGGCTTGGCGCCTCATCGGGCCTGTCTGGCTGGGCGCCTCAGTCGTAGAGGCGTTCGAGGTGCCAGGTCCCGGCGATCCGGTCCTGGTAGATGAGGGCCAGCCAGCGCTCCCCGACGACCTTCGCGTAATCGCGCGCGATCGGGTCGCGCCACCACGCCTCCTCGACCCGCCATCGATTGCAGACCTCGACCGCCTCGCGCCGGCCGTTCCAGCGGATCGCCACGAGTCGACCGTCGCCGTCGAGCTCGACGTCGATGCGCGGATGCTCACGCAGCAACCGGGTCATGGCGACGATCCGGCCCCACGGTCGTCGGTCAGCCCGACCCCCTGCCACGCCCAGCGCTCCTCGGGCAGCGGCGCCTCGGGGTCGGTGATCGTCACCCGCCGGACGCGATCCTCCCCGTAGGTCAGCGCGAGTCGGGCGAGCTGCCAATCGAGCCGAGCCGTCCGGGCGGCCTGCGGCACGAACAACGGCAGTTGCTGCCCCGCGGCCGGGGTCGTCCCACGCAGCTCGAGGTCCAGCCGCTGGACGGCGGCCGGCGGCGGCTCCCGTTCCAGGCGCGCGAACAGCAACCGTTCGACCGCCTCGGCGTCCGCGGTGGGTTCGGGGAATCGTTGCTCGACCTCGATCCGCGGCGGGGTCCCGGTCGGGGCGAAGGCGAGATCGAGCTCGAGCGCCAGGATCGCCCGGTCCGCTGCGAGTCCCCGGGCGGTGAGCTGGCCGGTGAGCCCGGCGACCAGTCGATGGAGGACGAACCGGAGCGGTTCGAGGTCCTCGACCGGCGGCTCGATGGGCAGGGCGAGGGCCAGGCGGCGGGTCGCCCGCCGGGGGCGGAACGGTTCGGTCTCCTGGCCGCGCGCCCGGGCATGGAGTCGAGCGCCCTCCTCGCCGAACCGGGCGATGAGCGCCGACATCGGCAGCTCGGCGACCTGCCCGATGCGGCGCAGCCCGAACCGGGTGAGGCGGGCACGGATGTCCGGGTCGGTGGTCAGGAGCCCGGACGGGTGATCGGCCAGGAACGCCGCCTCGTCCCCGACCGGGACGATGATCGGGGTCCCGGGCTCGGCAGCCATCGCCGCGATCGTCGTCGCGAAATGCGTCCCGCCGATGCCGACCCGCGGCTGCACCTGGCCCGGGAGCGCCCCCGCGACCGCACCGACCAGCCGCTCGGCGAGGACCGGCTCGGGACCCCAGAGCGGTCCCAGGCCGTCGATGCCGACCTCGAACAGCCCGAACGACACGGATCGGGGATCGGCACTCCCCGCGAGGCTCGGGCTGAAGGTCCCGAGCGCCTCGAACACGGCCTCGGCAGCTCCCCGATCCGCCTCGGGCTCGGGGTCGATGAAGGTCGCCTCAGGGACGAGTCGGTGTGCGCTCCCGAGCGGCATCCCGCGTCGGACGCCGAGCGCCCGGGCGCGCGGATCGGCGTCGATGACCGTCCCCGGACTCCACGGCCGGCCGCCCAGCACGAGCGGGTCCGGCGGGAAGGGCTCGGAGCGTCGGGCCAGCGCCAGGTGGAGCGGCAGGTGCGGCAGGAACAGGTGGAGCCGTCGCATGGTGCGTCTCGCGATCGGGGGCCTCGTATGCAGGGGCTTGGTCGATCAACAGGGCGTCCCGAGCGAGACACGCGTCCCGCTCGCCGCCCTCGGCGTAGAGGATCCGGAGCGTCGCCCGGCGGCCCGGCGGCCCGTGGCGGTTGTGCGCCACGAGCGCCTCGGTCCGGTGCCCGACGACGTCGCGCCCGAGCCGGACCCACGACCGGCGAGCCAGCTCGAGCCGGATGCCGGTCGACTCGGCGACCGCGGTCGCCAGGCCGCCGGCGAGGCCCGGGGCGTCGAGGATCAGCAGCAGCGTCTCGGCACGTCGGGCCAGCGCAGCCAGTCGATGCAGTCGGTCGCCGACCCGTGCCGCCTTGTCGGTCCGTGCCAGCCGGCCACCGGGCAGGTCGAGCACGAGCAGGTCGACCGAGCGACCGGCCAACAGGCTCCCCGCGATCGACAGCCCTTCGTCGAGGCTGGCCGGAGTGATAACGACGAGCCAGGCCAGGTCGACCCCGCGGGCGACCGCCTCGACCGGGTCGAAGCTGCGGGACAGGTCGAGCCACGCCACGACGGCGCCCTGGGCCTGGGCCTCGGCAGCGACCCGCAGGCTCAGCGTCGTGCGACCGCTCGTGCCCTCCCCCCGGATGGCGACACTGGCCGACCTCGGCAGACCGCCCGGTCCGAGGATCGCATCGAGCGCCGCGAACCCGGTCCGGATGACGCGGTCATCAGGCCGCGGGTCGGATCGTGGAGTCTCCTCGACCTCGGCCGG
>DATBMM010000199.1:0-4340 GCA_036554825.1 Candidatus Limnocylindrales bacterium | reverse complement strand
GTCCTGGAGCCGGAGCATCACGTAACCCGCGACGATGGCCACCACGGCCATCACCAGGACGCTGACGGCGTACCCCTTCCAGGTCTGCTCGGATGCCTCGTCGACGCCGGTGGTGCGATAGACGAATCGCTCGACCGGTCGCAAGACAGAGCTGAGGAGGGTCGGCTCACCCTCCATCACGCGGTGGATGTAGCGGCCGACGAACGGGGTCGCGACCAGGATGGCCGCGGCCAGTGCGACAAGCGTAAGGAGATCAGGTCCTGACATCTCAGAAGTCCTCGGGTCGCAGCAGCGCCCACGCGAGATAGAAGAAGCCGAAGATGGCGGACAGCGCCGCCAGCAGGTCCACCGCGTTCATCGGCGGACACGCTCGGTGAGCTCGAGATAGCCCCACATGACGAGGACGGCCCCGAGGAGGATCAGGAGGATGTGGATGTCAGTCATGGGCGGCAGGGGTCTCCTTGGGACCGGCGAACCGCTCGACGGTGGCCACCAGCGTCTCGAGCGGAAAGGGCTTCGGTAGGTAGCCGGCCACCGCGAATTCGGTGAGCCTCTTCGGATGGACCGTCGTCGCGCTGGTGATGACGACGGGTGGCGATCCGGCGGACGCGATGGCATCGCCGCGCAGGAAGTCCCACCCGGTGTCACCGGGCAGGTTCAGATCGAGCAGGATCAGTCCCGGTCGAACGCCTCGCCCTAACGCGTCAACGGCGGCTTCGACCGAGGACGCGACCTCGACGTCGTAGCCACGGCCACGGAGGTATCTGCTCACGATCCGGCACAGGCTCTCGTCGTCCTCGATCAGGAGGATGAGCGGTCTCCGTTCGGTCATCGAGAGATCGGCTCGATCGAGAAGTCGAGACCCGAGTCGTCGGTGTGCCACAGGGGCGTCAGGCGGACGCCCGCCTCGTGGGCCATCTGGACGGCGGAGTCCAGGATCGCGTTGCTGAGCAACAGACCCGCCACGATGGTCCGCGGCGCGCGACCCGACGCGACGAGTGCGATCCCCTCGCGGATGAGCTGCAGTTCGTTGTCGACCGTCGCCGGCACCCTGTCGCCGGTTCGGTCGCCCCTCTGATCCATGCACCCAGCGTGCGCCGTGGGTCCAAGAGGGAACAGGGCCGGATGGCTCTACGGGACCTAAATCCTTCCTAAAGTCGCGGAACGACGGGCGCCTCCCGGACGCGGTAGCCGACCCCCGGCTCGGTCACGAACAGGTCCGCGAGCTCGCCGTTCGGGTCGGCTCGCGCGAGCTTCCGACGGAGCTGGCTGACGTGGACGTAGATGTAGCTGTCCTCGTCCTGGTATGCCGCGCCCCATACCGACCGCAGCAGCCTGGCCTTGGTGACGATGCGCCCCGGGTGCGTCAGCAGGACCTGCAGCAGGTCGAACTCGCGAGGCGTCAGGTCGACCATCACGTCGCCGACGCGGGTCTCGTGGCGACCCACGTCGAGCACGAGGGAGCCATTCACGATGCGAGCCGCAAGGTCGGCGTCGGGGCCTGCGGCGTGACGGAGCGCGACCCGCAACCGCGCGTCGAGCTCGTCGACCCCGAAGGGCTTGGTCACGTAGTCATCCGCACCTCGGTCGAGCGCCTCGACCTTCTCTCGTTCCTCGTATCGACCGGACAGGATCACGATCGGCGTCGCCGCCTCCTTCCGGACCCGTCGGACGATCTGGAGACCGTCCATATCCGGCAGGCCGAGGTCCAGCAGGATGATGTCCGGGCGTCGAGCCTCCCATCGCTGGAGGGCGGTCCGCCCGTCCGCGACCGGCTCGACGCGATAACCGCGAGCCGTCAGGTCGCGAGCCACGGCCGTCCGCGTCTCGTCGTCGTCCTCGATGACGAGGACGGACGCTCCACCGGCGTCGGGCCCGCGGGCGGTCACCTGGCCGACTCTGCTGTCACGCCTTCCGGAACGGCCCCATGGGGCAGGTCGACATCGATGGCCAGGCCGCCCAGCTCCCCGCGCCGGGCCGCGACGCGACCGCCCATCGCCGCGACGAAACCGTCCACCACGGCGAGACCGATGCCCGTCCCGGAGCGCGAGCTCTTGAGCGCGCCGGGGACCCGGTAGAACTTCTCGAACAGCCGGCCCAGGGCGTCGTCCGGGACCCCCGGGCCAGCATCCTCGATCGTGAGTCGGACGAAGCCGTCGCCGAGGTCGCTCGCATGCACTCGGATATGTGTGCCCGGCGCCGTGTATTTGATGGCGTTCTCCACGACGTTCGTGACGATCGCGCTCAGGAAGACCGGATCGACGCGGACGGGAGGTGCTTCGACGTCGACCTCGACCTGGCGGTCGGCGAGCCGTCGTCCAAGCCGCTCGAGGGTCTGACCGACGAGATCGTCGAGCTCGAAGGTGTCGATCTCGGCGCGCAACGCCCCGGCTTCGATCCGCGAGAGGTCGAGCAGGTTGGTCACGAGCCGGTCGAGGTACTCGACCTCGCGGTCGATCGCGTCGGCGCTCTCCTGTTGCTCCGCCTCACTCAACCCGCCGCCGGGACGGAGCGAACCGGCCGCTGCCCGGATCGTTGCCAGCGGCGTCCGGAGGTCGTGCGACACCGACTGGAGAAGTGCGGACTTGAGCGCGTCGCTCGCGCGTGCGATCTCGGCAGCCTGGGCCTCGGCCGCCAGCCGATCCTGGCGAAGGGCCTGACCGATCTGGTCGGCGGCGGCGGCCATGAGCCGCGTCTCGGTCCTGCTCGGGCCCTTTCCCCGCCGCGGTCGCTCGGCCCAGATCGATCCGTATCGCTCATCCGCGGCGTCGATGCGGACGCGATAGACGTCCGCTTGGGTCTCTCTCCGTGGCCGCTCGGCGCCTGGATCGTGGACACGATCCCATCGTGCGGGGGTGTCGCCGGGCATCCGCTGCAACACCTGATGGCGATTCGTGGAGGGACGCGGCTCGCCGGCGGCGGTGTCGGCAGCGACTCGTTCTCGGCCCAGTTCGGATCCCAGCGACACCCAGACCCTATCCATCCCGGCCTCGTCGCGCAGGATCGTGGCGATGGCCGGCAGCACGTCGGGTGTCGTCGCACGGGTCGCGAGGGCCCGGCTGACCTGGAACAAGGCTCGTGCCTCGTTCTCGCGCGCGATCGCGTCGTCCGCCCTCGCCCGCTGCCTGGCAGCCAGCACCCCGACGACGATGCCGGCGAACAAGAGCAGGACCAGGTTGAGCAGCTCATCGAGAGCGCCCACAGTGAACGTGTAGCGGGGCTCGACGAAGAAGAAGTTGTAGAGCAGGAACGCCCCGAACGACACCAGGATCGCCGCCCACGGTCCGGAGATGACTGCGGTCGCCACGACGGCGAGGAGGTACAGGGCGGACGGGTTGGCGACGCCCAGGCCGTCCTTGAGGATGCCGATCGCCAAGGTGGCGGCTATCAGCGCAGGCGCTGCCACGGCCAGGAACCGCAGGACGGTCGCTCGCTCGATCCCGTGCATGTCCGCACATCCTAGGGCGAGTCGAGTCTGGTACTGGCGGGTATCCCAAAGTACGGCTTGGAGCGGGGCGGTCCGCACCCCTACTGTCTGGCGCACAGCGGTCCCGTCCCTACCCCTGAGTACCCCAGGGGCCCGGAGCCGCCGAGAAGTGCGCAGAACGAGGCAACCTGACCCATGGCATCGATGGCCGTCAACGAACTGGGACCGATGCTCACCGCGACCGAGGTCGCCGAGATGCTCCACCTGCACGTGAACACGGTGAAGCGACTGGGCGACCGAGGGGAGCTGCCCTTCTATCGCGTCTGCAAGCGAGGCGATCGCCGCTTCCGCCTCGACGACGTGATGAAGTTCCTGGCCCAGAACCGCTAAGAACCGCACGCGCCGGTGGTGGCTGCGCCATCACCCGCCTCGAACTCGCTGCCCTCAGAGCGCCCGGTCCCTCCCCGGGCGCTCTTTCACGTCCGCATGGGTCCGCGCCACTAACGTCGAGAGGCCCGCCGGTCCATTGACCGGCGGGCCTCTGCTGGATGGCTGACGCCGGTGGCGTCAGGGTCGGTTGTCGATGTTCACCAGTGTCAGACCCATGACACCGCTGGGTCCCGTATGGGATACGGCGCCGAGGTACCAGTCGCCGACGGCACCGGCGGTGATGCCGCTCCAGCCGACCTGGACCGTCCCGACCGTGGCGTTCGTCGCCGAGGTCGGAGCGGACACGATGGACAGGGTGCCGCCACCAGCTGCCGCCGGCACGGCCCACGTCCACATGTCGTAGTCGGAGTCGCCTCCGGGCGCCGCCCAGCCATGGACGTAGACCTTCCACGTGCCGTCGGCCGGACCGCGGATGTCGATCAGCTCGTCGGTGCCACCCGCCGTGCTGCTGAACTCCTCGCCG
>DATBMM010000075.1:0-2525 GCA_036554825.1 Candidatus Limnocylindrales bacterium | reverse complement strand
GCGAGCTCGTGGTCGTAGACGGTCGCCGGCACGCTGCCGATACCGAGCTCCCAGGCGGTCAGGATCATCGAGTCGGCCGCCATGCCGAGGTCGAACATGACCGACAGCGGCGCATGGGTCTTTGACGGATCGGGCGTCACCAGGGCGATCCCGACGGCCGCCCCGGCCAGGTGCCCCGCCCACGGCCCGACCTTCCCGAGCTGCCGCAGGTGCTCCCGCTCGCGGCACACGATGAACGCCCAGCGCTGCTGGTTCTTCGAGCTGTTAGCGCGCCGGCCGGCATGGAGGATGCGCTCGAGGTGCTCGGGGTCGAGCGGGCGGTCGGCGAACCGGCGCACCACCCGGCGCGACATGACCGCGCGCCACACCGACTGCTCGCCGCCTCGACTCCCGTCGGGCACGGACCCGGCGCGCCCCGACACCCTCAGCCCAGGCCCGGCTCGTCGGCGGTCGCGAGGACCTCGTCATCGATCCGCTTGGTCGCCCCGGGCAGCGCGACCTGCACCAGCGACCTGAATCCGCCCGGCACCGTGTCGACCGCCGACAGCCGCTCCTCGGCCGCGGGCACCCGCTCGGCGGTCGTCGACGCCGCGATCGCCGCTGCCTCGTCCGGTTCGAGCGGCCCACCCATCGCCGTGGTCAGGAAGCGCGCCATCGCGGCGCGATACGCGGCCTCCTCGTAGAGCCATGAATGCTGGCCGCCCGCGACGATCAGCGTCTCGACCGGCCCGGCCTCCGCATCGCCCGCGCGGGCTCGACGCGCCGCCTCGGCGAGCCTCGCCATGTGCGCCACAGGCACGACGTCGTCGGCGTCGCCGTGGATCAGCATCAACGGACCCCGGTAGCGGGCGACGGCCGCCGTCGCGCTGATCTCCTCGACCACATGGCGACGTGGTCGCAGGTAGACGCGCGTCGTCAGCCAGGCGAGGGGATAGGCGATCGGGTCGGGGATCGGCAGGCGTGCGAGCCGGAAGGTCTGGCGCGTGAGCCGATACGGGTCGGCCGGCGCCGACGTGGCGACGACCGCTGCGACACGTGCATCGGCAGCAGCCGCCAGGATCGCGCCGATGCCGCCCATCGAATGCCCGGCGATGGCCCCGACCGTCACCTCAGGGCGCTCGATCATCGCCCGGAACGCGGCCAGCCCGTCCAGCCCGAACTCGCCAGCGCTCAGTGGCAGCTCCTCGGCCGGGTTGGCACCGTGGCCGCGGATGTCGATCGTCAGGCAATGGAAGCCCACGGCGTGGAGGAACACCGCCAGCGGCAGCGTCCGGTCACGGGCCGATTCCCAGCCGTGGACCAGAACGACCCCGGGGCCAGGCGCGCCCGACCGTGCGGGGATGAACCACGCCGGCAGATCGACGTCCTCGGACCGCACGAGCATCGTCTCGAACGGCAGCCCGAGATCGGCCGGGGACATCGTCGGCGGGAAGCGACGCGGATAGCCGGCCCGCGCACGGTAGGCGAGCGCGAATCGATAGGCGAGCCCGAACTGTGCCGCGGCGATCGCGGCGGCGACCCCGGCTCGAGTGACGACGCCCATGCCGGTAGGGGACGGCACGCGGTGTCGGGCTGTCAAGCGCGGGGTGGTCGCCGGTCGTCGGTACACTGCCGCTGTGGCGAAACGCGATCCCCACGAGGTCCTCGGCGTCGCGCGAGGCGCGGACGCAGCGCGCATCAAGGCCGCGTGGCGCCGCCTGGCACGGGCGCACCACCCGGACCTGACCGGGGACGATCCTGCGGCCTCCCGCGTCGCCACGAGGCGGATGGCCGAGATCAACGATGCATACGCGGCGCTCATCCGCGGATTGGCCGACGACGGCACGCTTGCCGGTCCGGCGGCCGACATGGGCGGTGGCGCACGACGCCGCGGCGGTCCTCCGGCGCCCCGCCCGTCGAGGCCCGTGACCGGTCGCGTCGACACCACGGCGACCTACCGCCCCCGGAATCAGACCACCCCGCGACCGCCCGGCGCGCCATATCCCAACGGTGCCGATCGACATCGCGGCGAGCCGCCCCGCGCGGAACGCCGGCGGAGCGAGGCGCCGCGGGCCTCGACCCCGACCGGGCCACTCGAGCGAGGCCGCATCCGGAACTTCCGCCGTCCGAAGCCGCCGCGGCTCGACCGCGCGCGCGAGCACGTCATCGAGTTCGGCAAGTTCCACGGGCACACGCTCGGGGAGATCGCGGCGTTCGAGCCGTCCTACATCGACTGGGTCGCCAGCACCGTGACGCGGGACCCCGAGCTGGTGGCCGCGGCGCGGGTCATCCAGGCCGACCTTGATGCCCGAGGTGTCGGGCGCCGGAGCCATCCTGCGCCGGCGCAGGCGACGCGATCCGCCTGACTGCGAGGTGGTCCGCCTGATCGGGCAACGCGCTGCGCGTGGCCGGGCGCCGGTCGGGGACCGCCCGCAGATCAAGACAGAAACGACGATCGCCCCCCGGTGATCCGGAGGGCGATCGGGGGGCGATGATGAGCGCGCCTGTTCGATCAGTCCTGCCAACCCAACGGCCTTACGGGCCTG
>DATBMM010000064.1:0-17627 GCA_036554825.1 Candidatus Limnocylindrales bacterium | reverse complement strand
CGCCAGGTTGGAGGTCATGCGCGAGCCCGTGGTCACCGCGCCGCCGGACGCCGAGCCGACGAGGGCCGCGTACTTGGCCAGGACGCCGGTCGTGTAGTTGGGCGGTGGTGGCGTCCACGCCGCGAAGCGCCGCTCGATCTCGTCGGCCGGCACCTCCAGGTCGAGCGCCTTGCGGTCGACGTCGATGACGATCTCGTCACCCTCCTCGACGATGGCGATCGGTCCGCCGAGCGCGGCCTCCGGGGCGATGTGGCCGAGCATCAGGCCGTGGGTGCCGCCCGAGAAGCGGCCGTCGGTGATGAGCGCCACGACGTCGCCGAGGCCCTCACCGACGAGCGCCGCGGTGACGCTGAGCATCTCCTGCATGCCGGGCCCGCCGACCGGGCCCTCGTAGCGGATCACCACGACGTCGCCCGCCACGATGCGCCGGTCTTTGACCGCCTCGAAGCAGGCCGCCTCCGAATCGAACACGCGGGCCGGGCCGCGATGGAGCCGCCGCTCGTGGCCGGCCAGCTTCACGACGCAGCCGTCCGGCGCGAGGGTGCCACGCAGGATCGCCAGGCCGCCGGTGGGCTTGATCGGGGTCTCCAGCGGGACCACGACCTGCTGGCCATCGGTGGCGGTGGTATCCGCAGCGATCTCGGCGATCGTCCGGCCGTCGACGGTCGCGGCGTCGCCATGCAGCAGACCGGGTCGCTTGAGCAGCTCACGCATCACCAGCCCGACGCCACCCGCCTCATACATGTCGGTCGCCGTGTAGCGCCCACCGGGCTGCAGGTCGGCGATGAGCGGCGTTCGGTCGGCGACGGCGCCGAACTCGTCGATATCGAGATCCACGCCGAATTCGTGGGCGATGGCCAGCAGGTGCAAGACGCCGTTCGTCGACCCCCCGGTGGCCGCCACGCTGGCGATGGCGTTCTCGAGCGCTTCGCGGGTCACGAAGACCGACGGCCGGACGTCGCGCCGGACCAGGTCCATGACGAGCTCACCGCTCTGGCGCGCCGCCTCGTCCTTGGCCGGATCCTCCGCCGGGATGGCGTTGAGGCTGGCGGGCGACAGGCCGAGGAACTCCATGACCGTCGCCATCGTGTTGGCGGTGAACTGCCCGCCGCAGGCACCGGCACCGGGGCAGGCGACGTTCTCGACCTCGTACAGCTCGTCAAGCGTGATCTTGCCCGCCCGATAGGCGCCGATCGCCTCGAACACCGAGACGACGGTGGCGTCCCGCCGGCCCTTGTACACCCCGGGATAGATGGTGCCGTTGTAGAGGATCAGCCCCGGGACGTCGAGGCGGCCGAGGGCCATCGCCGCGGCCGGGATCGTCTTGTCGCAGCCGACCAGGCAGACGAGGCCGTCGAAGAGATGGCCGCGCACGACGAGCTCGATCGAGTCGGCGATGACCTCGCGGCTGATGAGCGACGCCTTCATGCCCTCGGTGCCCATCGACACGCCGTCGCTCACCGACACCGTGTTGAACTCCATCGGCGTGCCGCCGGCCGAACGGATGCCCGCCTTGACCGACTCGGCGAGCCGACGCTGGTTGTAGTTGCACGGCATCGTCTCGATCCACGTCGTCGCCACCCCTACGAGCGGCTTGGCAAGGTCGTCGTCGGTGAAGCCGATCGCCTTGAGCATGGCCCGCGCGGCGGCGCGGTCGGGGCCGTCGGTCAGCGCCGTGGAGTGCCGCTTGGCGGGGTCGGTCGGCCGGTCATATGGGTGGGCCGGAGCGACCGGCTCACGGGGTGGGGCGGTGGTGACGGCATCGGGCATGCCGTGCAGTGTAGGGGCCGTCGGCCGCCCTCGGCCGGAACGTCCGGCCGGTGACCGGGTGGCGGTCAGACGAGGCAGTCGCCCGTGGCGACCGCCGTCGTTCGGCCGAAGGCGGGTGCGATCCGGATGGCCACCGACGTCGGCGTCAGCGCGTACCCGACCTCGGGATCCGTGCGCGCCTCCGCGAAGACCAGGCCGCCGATCGTCCCGTCGCCGGTCACGAACGGGCCGCCGCTGTCCCCCCGGTCGATCTGGGCGCGGAGCTCCAGGATGTCGCGGTCCACCCGGGCCTGACCGTAGATGTCACGGCCGGTCGCCCGGTAGGAGCCGGTGACGGCCGCCGGCACGATGGTCAGCGAGCCGCCACCCGGATAGCCGAGCGCGGCGCCGACCGTGCCGCGGTCGGGGTCCGCCGTGGCGAACCGCAACGGCCGGGCTCGGAGCTGCGGTGCCCACAGCAGCGCCACGTCGAGCGACGGGTCGAAGAGCACGACCGTCGCCGGCGCCCGCTCGCCCCCGACGGTGGACACATCGACTGCCCCATCGCGCGAGCCGGCGACGACGTGGGCGTTGGTCACGACATAGCCATCCCGGACGACGACGCCGCTGCCGGACGCGAGGGCGCCGCACACGCCGGCCCGGATGCGCACCGTGCTCGCTTCGGCCAGATCCGCGATCTGGCGAGCGGTGGCGTCGGTCGGCCGGTCGACGGGCGGCTTGGGAAGCGGCTCGAAGCCGACGAAGACGTCCGGCAGCCCGGAGTCGTCGAGGAGCCTGCCGAGGTCAGTGGCGATCTCCGTCGGAGGCGGCAGGACGGCGTTGAGCGTCCGGACGGCGGTCGACGTCTGGGCCGCCTCGCTGAGCCGGGGGGACGGACCGAGCGCCAGGAGCCCTCCAGCCAGCCAGACGACCAGGAGCGCCTGGGCGGCACCGGTGAGGCTGCCGGCCATCCGGTCCGCGGCGCCGAGGAAGCCGGTCCCGAGCGACCGCGCGGCGTACCGCCCGACCGCCGAGCCGACCGACTCGCCGATCCCGACGGCCATCAGCAGGCCGGCCAGCACCACGTACGGGCGGATGCCGGCCGGGACGCTCTCGAGCGGGCCGACCAGGTTCGGCAGGGCGAGGATCGCCAGCGCGCCGCCGCCGACCGCCCCGATGAGCCCGCCGATCTGTGGAAGCGCGCCGGAATTGAAGCCGAGGACCACGGCGATGACGACGAGGGCGATCGCCACGAGGTCGAGCGGATTCACCGCCCGATCGTCGCACAGGGATCCTGATGGCGCCCGAGACCTCCGCGTCCGCTAGAGACCGGGTTCGCGGAGATGGACCTCGACGTAGAACTCACCGGTCGCCGGGGGTTGGATCGGGTAGTCCTGGCGATAGTCGTAGCGACCGTTCGCGAACTCGATCAGTCCCCATCCGGCGAACCAGATGGCATCGCCGAGGTGGGACGTCTGGGAGATCCCACAGCCGACGGCCGTGGTCGAGATGGGCGGTCCGGCCTCCGGGTCGGCGTAGACGACGAGCTTCCCGTCACTCAACTCGGTCGTCAGCCGGGATTCCCCGATGAGGCTGACGCGGGGGATGTCGATGCGGGCGCAGAGGTCGGGGTCGTCGCTCGTCGACAGCCCCTCGATGAAGTAGCTGACGATGGCTCGGCCCTCCAGCGTGCCGTCGGCCTGCGGCACGAGCGATATGGCAGCGCTTGACTTCTGGATGACGTGGGTCAGGGTCCTGGTCGTTTCAAAGGGCGTGGTCTGATCGAGCACGAGCAGGTAGGTGCCCCCGACGCACGGGTCATCGCCCCGTTCGAAGTTGTCGAGCTCGGCGCCCGCCTCGTAGACCCCGTCACGGTCCTCGTCCTCCATGCCGTCGAAGCAGCCTCCGCCATCTGCATCCGGATCACGTTCCATCGGGGTCCGGTCACCGTCGACGTCGCGACCGCGGCCTCCGCGCGCATAGCCGTGTCGCTCGTCCCACGTTCCTGCGCGGATGTCCTGCTTGTCGGGGAGCTCATCACGGTCGCTGTCCCGTCGGCCGCTGTCGAGGCCGAACCGGGCGGTCTCGTCGAAGTCGACGACGCCATCGCCATCGCCGTCCCGTGTGACACCCGGCGGCTGCCGCGCGCCGCGAGCGCCGGGCGGGATGGTGAAGTAGCCAAGCCAGATGTGCGACGTCTCCGCGAATTCGCTGCGCGCCCAAGCCCGGCCATTGCCGTCCTGGACCATGATCGAGAAGTTGCCGAATTCGTCCTGCTCCGCATAGCCGACGACAAGCACTGCGTGGCCCGGCCAGATGGCCGCGAGCGGCCGGCCCGCATCGATCTGGGCTCGGACCGTCGAGTAGAAGGTCTGAAGGTCGGCGCGATCCGCGATGACTGTCGCTGGTCCCGGGTCCACGCCGAGCGCCTCCTGGATGGTCTTCCGCCACTCAGGGGGCCGTGCTCCACGCTCCTGGAGGTCGAGCTCCGGGCCGGCCGCTTGGTCCCTGAAGGTCACGTAGTGGGCATAGTCGACACTCCAATCGCCGCTGTAGAAGCGGTTGAGCATGGCCACCGCTGCGTACACGCAGTAGGGCCGCGTCGGTCGATCCTCATCTGGCCGGTCCCACGCGAGCGGGCCATCCTCGGACGGATTCTCGAGTTGGAGCATCGCGGTGTCCTTGCGTTGCTTCAGATGCGGCACCGCGAGGGGATTCGTCGGGGGGCTTGGCGCGACGACGGCTTCCGCGATCGGAGCCGCCATCACTCCTCGGGCGAGGTCGGCGGACGGAGCTGCCCGCACGCCCACGCGGCGTGCGTCGGAGACCGACGTGACGCCCGACGGGAAGATCGCTGTCACTCGCCAGAAGTAGAGGCCCGGCGCGAGCCCGCCGACGCTCACCTGCTCGGAGGTGAGCGCATCGGGCCGCGCAGCGACGATGGTCGAGTCCTCTAGGAGCGTGCCGAACGAGCCGTCCGTCGATAGCTCGACGCGGTAGCTCGTCGCACCCGGGACCCCGTACCAGGCCAGTCGTGCCGCGTCCTGGAAGACCGAGCCGTCGGGCGTCGCGAAGGCGGTGACCGTCGGGACGGGATTGGGTGTCCCCGGCGTCGCCGCCGACCGCCCGAGGAGCGCCCATGGCGTGCCCGCAGCGCCGCCCGCCGGGACGCGCGCCGCCACCGACCCGGGCGCCGGATCGTCGATCAGGCCGCCCGGCGCCAGGGAGCCGTCGCCCCACGTCACGCGGTCGGATTCGGAGGTGCCGTCGAGGAGGCGCAACGAACCCCCGTCGCTCGCCGGGAACGCCGAGATCGGCGCATGCACCTCGTTCGCCACTGTCGAGCGCCCGTCATCGAAGGTGATGACCACGAGCCCGCCCGGTTCGACCTCCGGCGCGTCGGACGGGAGGGCGTAGGTCGTGCCACCCGCCAGACTGAGACCCGCCGGCGATGCCCGTTCGGTGCTGCCGTTACGCAACTCGACGAACGCCGGCGCTCCCGGGACGGGAGCGACGCGAACCTCGTTGAGTTGGAACCCCTGCACCGATCCCGGTCCCGGCGGTGCCACTCCAGGCGTCCCCACCGGTGGCGCCTGGGAAGGGGCGGCATCGGCGCTGGGCGACGGCGTCGAGGGTCGTTGATCGATGCCGGCGCAGGCGGTCACGAACACGGCGACCGCCAGCGCGCTCAGGACCCTGCGCATCCCTCGCCACTATGCGCCCGGCGCATCGCCGGACACAAGGTCATTCCGTGACGGGCGGGGCCCCTGAGTCAGCCGACGGTCACCTCGACCGGCGGTGCCAGGCCGCCCGAATCGCGGATCGTCCACGTGCCGGCGGCGACATCGGGGATCTCGAACTCGGTGACGTGCTGCTCGGCGATGGCGATGCACGCCATCTCCTGCGGGTTGTCGCCTTCACGCAGCGTGATCGTGTACGAGCCCTCTCCCTTGTCGACCACGATCGAGTCCAGGATCGTGCACGGCTCGACGCCGCTGGTCCATACCGCCTGCACGATGATCGTGGAGCCCTCGACGCGGGCGGCCAGGCTCTCGGCCGGCATGGCTCGCAGGTTGATGGCCGTGCCGGGCTTGGGGACGATCGGCTTCGCGCCGACCGGGGGTGCGATCGACGGATCGCTGGGCGGAGCGCTGACGGGTGCATCCGACGGCGCCGCCGATGGCGGCGTGGACGGTGCGGCCGATGGCGCACTCCCGCCCGCGGTGCACGCGGCGAGGGCGATGGTCAGGGTCAGCAGGCCGGCGCCGAGGCGGGCCGTACGCGGGAGGGCATCCATGGCCCGGAGACGGTCCGTCCCGCCGTCTGGTTCCCGCCCGCGGTCCACGCATCGACGCCTGACACCGACGTTCGTCCACGCCCCCCATGCGTCGCTCGTCGGTGGGAGTCGCCCGCCGTGAGCTCGATGCTGCAACCCATCGACCCCGCCCCGATCGAGGATCAGTCCGATGCAACGACCCGCTCCACATGCCGCCACACGCCCGTTCCGCGTCCTGCGCGCTGCCGTCGAGGCTCATCGCCAGCACGGCTCGACGCCGTACCTCGGTTGTGCCGTGTGCGCCCGCTGGACGATCCTGCGCCGGCCCCAGCCTCGTTGGCACCCGTCGACGACGGGGTGACCGAAGGCCGCGGCGCTAGCGCTGCGGCTCCGACCGACCGGGCCGGTACTCCAGGTCGTTGCGGGTGCCGCATGCCCGGCACGCCGCCGATGACCAGATCATCCACACGGTGCGGCGGAACCGTGTCCTACAGAACCCGCAGGTCAGTTCCCAACGGACGACCCCCAACGCCGTCAGTGCCGCCGGCCACGGTTCGATCAGCTCCGGGTTGATCGCGTCGACCGTCAGGCGGGCCATCGCTCGTAGGCTAGGCTAGGCGGCGGTGCGGGTCTCGATCCTCGGGGGATGGACCGCCTCCCAGGCGCCGATGTCGGACTCCTTCGACAGGAGGTACCCGAGCTCGTCGGTCCCGTCGAGGAGCATCCGCTTGGCGAACGGGTCGATGTCGAAGTCGATGGTCGACCCGTCCGGCAGCAGGACGCCCTGCTCAGCCAGGTCGACCGTCAGCTCGGCATCGGGCTCACGCTCGATCAGCTCGCGCAGTCGCCCGTGCATCTCGGGCGACACGACGATCGGCAGCAGGCCGTTCTTGAGACTGTTGTTGCGGAAGATGTCGGCGAAGCCGGTCGACAGGATGGCCTGGACACCCCAGGAGGTGAGGGCCCACGGCGCGTGCTCGCGCGACGAGCCCGAGCCGAAGTTGTCGCCGACGAGCAGGATCCGCCGCCCGGCCATGCCGGGTCGGTCGAGGATGAACGGCGGGTCCTTGAGTGAGCCGTCCTCCTCGAACCGCCAGTCGCGGAACAGCGCGTCGGCGAGGCCGGCCTTGTCGGTGACCTTGAGGTAGCGCGCCGGGACGATCTGGTCCGTGTCGACGTTCTCGGCGTCGATCGGGATGACCCGGCTCGTGAACACGCGGAACGGCTCGGCCACGCTCAGCGACCTCCGACCGCTGCGAGCGTCTCGATGCCCGGCAGCGTCCGCGGGTCCGTCACGACGCCCGTGATCGCCGATGCGGCGGCGGTGAGCGGCGAGGCCAGGAAGGTCCGGCCGCCCTTGCCCTGGCGCCCCTCGAAGTTCCGGTTCGAGGTGCTGACCGCGTACTGACCGGGCGACAGCTGGTCGCCGTTCATCGCGATGCACATCGAGCAGCCGGATTCGCGCCAATCCGCGCCGGCCGCCTTGAAGACGTCGGCGAGGCCCTCGCGCTCGGCCTCGCGCTTCACCTCGTCGCTGCCGGGGGTGACCATCAGCCGGACGCCGTCGGCGACCCGCCGGTCCTTGAGCGCGGCCGCGGCCAGGCGCAGGTCGCTGATCCGTCCGTTCGTGCACGAGCCGACGAAGACGACGTCCACCTTCTGACCGAGGATCGGCTGCCCCGGCTGGAGGTCCATGTACGACAGCGCGTGCTCCAGCGCACGGCGCTGGCCAGGATCGGTCTCCTGGTCGGGCGACGGCACGCGCGAGGTGATGGGGATGCCCATGCCGGGGTTCGTCCCGTAGGTGATCATCGGTTCGAGCCCGTCAGCGTCGATGGTGATCGACCGGTCGAACGTCGCGCCGTCGTCAGTCGGGAGGTGTCGCCAGCGCTCCACCGCGGCATCCCAGTCCGCACCGGCCGGCGCGTGCGGACGGCCGTGGACGTACTCGAACGTCGTGTCGTCCGGCGCGATCAGCCCGGCCCGGGCGCCGCCCTCGATGCTCATGTTGCAGATGGTCATCCGCTGCTCCATGGTCAGCGCGCGGATGGCCTCGCCGCGGTACTCGAAGACGTGTCCGGTCCCGCCGCCGACGCCGATGCGGGCGATCAGGGCAAGGATGATGTCCTTGGCCGACACGCCGGGCGCGAGCCGGCCGTCGACACGCACCTCGTACGTCTTCGGGTGGTGCTGGAGGAGCGACTGGGTGGCCAGCACCATCTCGACCTCGCTCGTCCCGATCCCGAACGCCAAGGCGCCGAACGCGCCGTGGGTCGAGGTATGCGAATCGCCACACACGATGGTCATGCCCGGCTGGGTGAGCCCGAGCTGGGGGCCGATGACGTGGACGATGCCCTGCGACGGCGAGCCGATGCCGTGCAGCGGGATGCCGAAGTCGGCGCAGTTGCGCTCCAGCTGGCTGATCTGCGCCGCCGCCTGGGCATCGAGCATGGGCAGGCTGCGCGGCGTCGTCGGGATGGAGTGATCGGCGGTCGCGACGGTCTGGCCCGGCCGGCGGACCGTCAGGCCGCGCTCGCGGAGCCCGCTGAACGCTTGCGGCGAGGTGACCTCGTGCACGAGGTGCAGGTCGATCGCGAGGACGGCCGGAGCGCCTGGATCCTGGGCGACGACATGCTCGTCCCAGATCTTGTCGACGATCGTGCGGGGTTCGGTCATGACGGGCGCGCTCTCCGGAGTCGAGATCGAGGCGTCAGCCGCGGTGCGGTCGCGGCCGTGTGCTTGCGGCCGGATAGGGTAGCAGAGGGGTGCCGGAGGTCCTACCGCGGCCGGTACGACGGTGCGTGTAGTCGACACGGGCCGCTCGGGTGTTCACTCACGCCATCGGGGACCGCCGTCCTCGCGGAGGTGCGTCACGAACCAGGTCAGCGACCGGCCAGGAGACCCGCACGAGCCCGGCGAAGCGATCTTCGACGGGTCGACCGACCTGCGCATCGTCCGCCTCCGGCTGTTCCTCGCGCTCGTCACGATGTTCACGATCCCGGTCGCCCTGGCGACGCCGGTGATCTATGCGCTCGAGATCGGCGACGGCACGTCGATCGTCCTCCCGACGCTCGCCATCGTGGCCATCACGATGGCGCTCGGCGCCCTCACCTTCTGGATGGCGAAACGCATCCTGGAGCCCGCGGAGCGGCTGGATCGCGCCCGGGTCGTGCTCGAGGATGCCTACACCCGCGCGCGTGCCGAATCGCTGCGCGACGCGCTGACCGGTCTGGGCAACCACCGGGCCTTCCAGGAGGAGCTCGAACGCCAGTGGCTCGGGGCCACTCGCTACAACACGCGGATGGCGCTGGCGATCGTCGACCTCGACGACTTCGGCAAGGTCAACGACGACGATGGGCATGCCGGCGGCGACCGTGTCCTGGTCGGCGTCGCCGGACTCCTGGCGGCCGGCCTGCGCCGATCCGACAGGGTGTTCCGCGTCGGCGGCGACGAGTTCGCGGTCCTCATGCCGGGCATCGACGCCGATGGGGCGTACCTCGCGCTCCGGCGAGTCCTGGCGACCGCCCTCGAACAGGGCGCCGACGACCGCCGGCGGTACGCGCTGACTCCCGAGCAGAGCCCGTGGTCGTTCACGGTCGGCATCTCCGCCGTGCCGGGCACGGCGACCGATCGAGCGACGCTCTACCGCGAGGCGGACGCCGCCCTGGCGTTCGGCAAGAAGCACGGCCGGACCTGCGTCACGCTGTTCGACGCCGAGCAGCACGGGTCGCCGGGCACGGAGCGCTCGGCGGCCGGTCGGGCGGCACTCGTCGCCCGGGTTGCCGCGAGTGGCGCGCTCATCACGGTCTTCCAACCGATCTTCGACCTGCGCACCGGCCGTCCCCGCGGGTACGAGGCCCTCAGCCGGCCGATGCCCGGCACCGGGTTCACCGACGCCGGCGACCTGTTCACCGCCGCCGAGGCGTTCGGCCGCACCGTCGAGCTGGACCTCGCTTGCCTGACCACCTCGGTCGCCGCGTTCGCGCGGCTGGCCCTGCCTGGCAGCCTGACCCTGAACATCTCGCCGCGCTCGCTGGAGTCCGACCAGTTCAGCGTCCATGGCCTCGTGCAGCTCCTGCGCCGTCACGGCGTCGATCCGGGCCGGGTCGTGCTCGAGCTGACCGAGCGCGAAGCCGTCGAGGACATCGTCCGGCTGACCCGCGCCATCGAGTCGTGTCGGGCGGCCGGCATGCGCCTGGCAGCCGATGACGTCGGTGCCGGCAACGCCGGGTTGCGGCTGCTCTCGCAGATCCGCTTCGACATGGTCAAGATCGACCTCTCGCTGGTGCAGGGTGGCGCGGTTCGCGCGACCTCGCTCGAGGTGGTCCGGACGCTCAAGGACCTGGCCGACCGCTGGGACGCGCTGGTCATCGCCGAAGGGCTCGAAACGGTCGAACAGCTCGAGTTCGTGCGCTCGCTCGGCATCCGCGCCGGACAGGGCTATCTGCTCGGCGTGCCGGCCGAGCGGCCCCCGACCGACGCGCTCGATCTCGACGCCCTCATCCGCTCCGCGAGCCTGTCGCTGGGCGGTCTGCGCTCGCTGTCCGGGTTCGGGCTGGGCGGCGGCCTGGGCGGCGACCTGGGCGGCTGATCGGGAGCGTCCGTTCGTCGTCCGCGGACCCCGCCATGGGTCCCGCGAGGCATCTGGCATGCCCAGGACCATCGGGGGAACGTTGACGGAGGTCCGATCCCTGCTAGACTTTCGCGAACCGCACGGCCCCACCGGGCGGACGTAGCGTTCCCTGGAGGCCAGCTTGGGCCGTTTCGATCGGCAGGATCACCGGACCGTCGCGGTCGTCGTGACCGCGGATGGTCGGCGCGTCCACATGCCCATCGAGTCGAACCCGCTCGCCGACGTATCGCTCCTCGCGCTTCTTCGCTCGCTTCTGGGGCTTGATGGCCTTCTCGGGCTCATTACCGGCTCCCGGCGGGAGAACGGAGGGATGCGGAGGGACGGACGCTAAGCCGTCACCGATCACGCAACACCGAAGGGACCCTCGCCGGGTGGCGAGGGTCTTTCGTTGTCCGTCACTGCTGAGGATCACATGACGACGAAGACCGACAGCGCGAAGCCGCCGAGTCCGGCGCCGAAGACCCGCCGCAGCCACGTGCCGGGTGATGGCACGTCCGCGGCCGCCGCCGTCGAGCAGGCGCGCAAGGACATGCTCCGCGACGCGCGTGACCTCAAGCGGACACGGATCGGCGCCGACGTGCTGTGCGAGGCGCTCCTGCGCCAGGGCGTCGACGTGTTCTTCAGCTACCCGGGCGGCGTGATCCTGCCGCTGTACGACGTCCTGGGCGACTACCCCGAGCTCCGCCACGTCCTGGTCCGCCACGAGCAGGGCGGTGCCCACGCCGCCGACGGCTACGCGCGTGTCACGGGCCGGGTCGGGGTGTGCATGGGCACGTCCGGTCCCGGTGCCACGAACCTCGTGACGGGGATCGGCACCGCGCTCCTCGACTCCGTCCCGATGGTCGCGATCACCGGCAACGTGCCCTCGGCGCTCATCGGCAAGGACGCGTTCCAGGAGATCGACATCAACGGCATCACGCTGCCGATGACCAAGCACAACTACCTCGTCCGCGATGCGAACGACCTCCCACGGGTGGTCGCCGAGGCGTTCCACATCGCCCGCACGGGGCGCCCCGGACCGGTCCACATCGACATCACCAAGGACGCGCTCCAGCAGGAGACGACGGCCAGCCACCCGTCGGAGGAGGAGATCGTCGCGGGGCTGCCCGGCTTCCGGCCCAACGTCGAGGGACACGGCCGCCAGCTCAAGCTGGCCGCCAACGAGATCGCCGCGGCCAAGCGGCCGGTCATCCTGGCCGGCCACGGCGTCCTGCACGCGGAGGCGTGGGACGACCTCAAGGCCTTCGCCGAGAAGACGTCGATCCCCGTGGCATGGACGCTCCTCGGCATCGGCGCGATGGACGAGACGCATCCGCTGGCGTACGGCTACATGGGCATGCACGGCTGGAAGCACGTCAACCGGGCGATCCAATCCGCCGACCTGCTGATCGCCATCGGGATGCGCTTCGACGACCGGGTGACGGGCAACGTCCGGACCTATGCCCCGTACGCCCGCATCGTCCATGCCGACATCGACCCCGCCGAGATCGGCAAGAACGTGGCCGTCGAGGTGCCCATCGTCGGCGACGCGAAGCGCGTCCTCCAGGCGCTCACCCGGATGGTCCCCGAGACGCCGATGGAGGCGCGGAAGGACTACTTCGCCCAGCTGGCCGAGTGGCGCAAGGACTCGGAGGCGTCGTCGTGGCACGGCTCCGGCGCATGGCGCGACGGCCTCCTGTCCGCCGACTACGTGGTGGAGCGTATCGGCGAGCTGAGCCAACACCGCGCCACGTACGTGGCCGACGTCGGCCAGAACCAGATGTGGCTGGCACGCTACGCGGGCTTCCGCGAGCCGAACCAGCACGTGTCGTCGGGCGGGCTCGGGACGATGGGCTTCAGCGTGCCGGCGGCCATGGGCGCCGCGCTCGGCCGCCCTGACCGCGAGACCTGGGCGATCACCGGCGACGGCGGGTTCCAGATGACGTTCCAGGAGCTGATGACGCTGGTCCAGGACCGGATCCCGGTGAAGATCGCCCTCTTCGACAACAAGAAGCTGGGCATGATCCGCCAGTGGCAGGAGATCATCTACGGGGGCAATTACCACTCCGCCCACCTGCTCGGCCCCGACTACCTCAAGCTGGCCGAGGCGTTCGGCATCCCGGCGACGAAGGCATCGACACCTGGCGAGGTCGACGAGGCCATCCGGTTCGCCCAGGGGGTCGACGGGCCGGCGCTCATCTGGTTCGAGATCGCCGAGGAGCAGAACGTGTTCCCGATGATGCCCGCCGGGAAGGGCCTCTCCGATCTCATCGAGAAGTGGGGCGGGGCAGACGAGTGACGGCGAAGTCCTCGGGCGGATGGCTTCGCAGAGCTCAGCCTCCGACCTCGGAGAGCGAGTGACAGATGACTGCTGACCCGAGTTCCAATGGGCAAATGCCGGCGGAGTCGCCGGCCGCGGCTGCGCCGGCCCACGCAGCGCCCCCGCCGCGGGCCCTGCCGGGGAGCGGTGAGACACGGCGGCACGTGCTCGTGGCGATCGTGCTGAACAAGCCGGGTGTCCTCAATCGTGTCGCGAGCCTGATGCGAGCGCGCAACTTCAACATCGACTCGCTCGCGGTCAGCCACACCGACCGCGAGGACGTGAGTCGCATGACGATCACGCTCCACGGCGACGACGTCGCGGTCGAGCAGGCGGCCAAGCAGCTGTATCGACTGATCGACGTCCTCAAGGTCCAGGACGTCACAGCGGAACCGACCGTCGAGCACGAGCTGGCGCTGGTCAAGATCCGGGCGACCGAGTCCAATCGGGACGAGATCCTGCGCTTCATCGAGCTCTCCCGCGGCCGGGTCGTCGACATCGTAGAGGGGTCGGTCATCGCGGAGGTGACCGGCACGGAGAGCGAGATCGACACGTTCGTGTCGCTCGTACGGACCTACGGCATCAAGGAGCTCGTCCGGACCGGCGCGGTCGTGATGGCGAGGGGAGCCGCATCGATCGAGGAGGCAGTGAAGCGATGACAGCGAGGATGTACTACGACGACGATGCGGACCCCACGGCCCTCGCGGGCCAGACGGTGGCCGTCATCGGCTATGGAAGCCAGGGGCATGCCCACGCGCAGAACCTGCGCGACAGTGGGGTCGAGGTGGTGGTCGGCCTGGCCCCGGGCTCGAAGAGCCGTGCGCTCGCCGAGGAGGCCGGACTGCGCGTGGCCGACGTCGCCGACGCCGTCCGCGCCGCCGACGTGATCATGATCGCCGTCCCGGATACGGTGCAGAAGTCGGTCTACGACGCCGACATCGCCCCGAACCTGCGGGCGGGTCAGCTGCTGATGTTCGCCCACGGCTTCAACATCCGGTTCGGGCGGATCACACCGCCGGCGGACGTCGATGTCGGCATGGTCGCCCCCAAGGGGCCCGGCCACCTGCTGCGAAGCGTGTATCGCCAGGGCGGCGGCGTGCCGGCCCTGTTCGCCGTGGAGCGTGATGCGTCGGGCACGGCGCGCGCCCGGGTCCTGGCCTATGCGCGCGCTCTCGGGTCGACGCGCGCCGGCGTCCTCGAGACGACGTTCGCGGAGGAGACCGAGACCGATCTCTTCGGCGAGCAGGCGCTGCTGTGCGGTGGCGTCTCGGCGCTCGTCAAGGCCGCCTTCGAGACGCTCGTCGAGGCCGGCTACCAGCCGGAGCTCGCCTACTTCGAGACGATGCACGAGCTCAAGCTCATCGTCGACCTGATGTACCGCGGTGGCCTCAACTTCATGCGCTTCTCGGTGTCCGACACCGCGGAGTTCGGCGACTACGTGTCCGGGCCGCGCGTCACGGAGGGCGCCAAGGCCGCGATGCAGGACGTGCTCGCCGATATCCAGTCGGGCTCGTTCGCCCAGCGCTGGATCGGCGAATACGAGTCCGGCGGCGAGCAGTTCGCGCGTCTCCGCCAGCAGGATCGCGACCACCAGATCGAGCAGGTCGGCGCCGAGCTCCGCTCGAAGATGCCGTTCCTCGACCCGGTCACCGTCGAGGCCGGCCAGGCGCAGGCGGCGGCCACCCGGACGCCGGCCCGATCGGGCGCCGCGTCATGAGCAGCGCCGTACCCCGGCCGGCCGGCCCGTTCGTGCCGGCCGGCAGCGTGCGCATCTTCGACACGACCCTGCGCGACGGGGAGCAGGCGCCGGGCGCCGGTCTGACCGCCGCCGAGAAGCTCGAGGTCGCCCGCCAGCTGGCGCGGCTCAAGGTCGACGTCATCGAGGCCGGCTTCCCGGCCGCCTCGCCAGGCGACTTCGAGGCGGTCCGGCGGATCGCCATGGAGACGCCGCAGGACATCGCGGTCGCTGCGCTGGCGCGCTGCCGGGACGGCGACCCGCAGCGTGCCATCGAGGCCATCAAGGTCGCCCACAGGCCACACCTGCACGTGTTCATCGCCACCAGCGACATCCACCTCAAGCACAAGCTGCGGCTCGATCGCGAGACGGCGCTCGCCGAGGCGGTCCGCTGGGTCCGCTACGGCCGCGAGCAGCTCGGGCGGGACGCCGAGATCGAGTTCAGTGCCGAGGATGCCTCGCGCACGGATACCGACTTCCTGCTCAAGGTGTACGAGGCGGTCGTCGACGCCGGCGCGTCGACGGTCAACATCCCCGACACCGTCGGCTACGCGATCCCGAGCGAGTTCGCCGAGCTGACCCGCAGGGTCGTCGACCTCGTCGGCGAGCAGGCCACGGTGAGCATCCACTGCCACAACGATCTCGGACTGGCCACCGCCAATACCCTGGCCGCTGTCCAGGCCGGAGCGCGCCAGGTCGAGGTCACGATCAATGGCCTCGGCGAGCGGGCGGGCAATGCGTCGCTCGAGGAGGTCGTGATGGCCCTCAGGACGCGGCCGACCCAGTTCGAGGCGGTCGGGTCGGGCATCCAGACCGAGCACATCACGGCCGCCTCGCGGCTGGTGAGCTACCTCACCGGCTTCGCCGTCCAGCCCAACAAGGCGATCGTCGGCGGCAACGCCTTCGCCCACGAGTCGGGCATCCACCAGGACGGCGTGATCAAGCACCCGCTCACCTACGAGATCATGACGCCGCAGTCGGTCGGGCTATCGGGCAGCCAGCTGACGATCGGCAAGCTGTCGGGTCGCAAGGGCCTGCAGGGCAAGCTCCGGGAGCTGGGCCACGATCTCGAGGGCGATGCGCTCGAGGCGATCTACCGGCAGGCGATCGAGCTGGCCGACGCGAAGAAGGAGGTCACCGACGCCGACCTACTCGCGCTCGTCGAGCAGCGAGCGTCGGAGGTCCCGGCGAGCGTCTCGCTCGTCGGCTGGAGCGTCACGTCGTCGCATGGCGGCAACGCGACCGGCACCGTGACGCTGGCGGTCGACGGCGCGGAACGGAGCGCCGAGGCGACCGGCAACGGCCCGGTGAACGCGCTGTTCCAGGCGGTCGATGACGCGCTCCAACCGGTGTTCGGCTGGCACCCGACGCTGACCGAGTATGAGATCAAGGCGGTGTCCGCGGGTGAGGACGCGCAGGGCCAGGTCCTGGTCCGGTGCCGGCGCTCGTCGGACGAGGGCCCGGGCGCGCTCGTCGTGTCGGGTCACGGCTTGAGCACGAACATCATCGAGGCGTCACTGGACGCCTACCTCGTGGCCACCAACAAGCTGCACGGCGCCGAGATCAACGGCGTCGCGGTCGCGTTCGCGAACCAGCGGACCGAGCGGGGCCTGCCGTAGTCATGGAGGACGGCCTCCCGCACTACCGCGTCGTCGCGATCCCCGGGGATGGCGTCGGGCCGGAGGTGGTCGATGCCGCCCGCCGCGTCCTCGACGCGGCCGGACGGCGGTTCGACTTCGTCATCGACTGGACGGAGGTCGTCGCCGGCGGCGCGGCGATCGATGCCTATGGCGTCGCGATCCGTGACGAGGACATCGAGGTGTGCCGCGCGGCCGATGCGATCCTGCTCGGCGCGGTCGGGGGACCCAAATGGTCCGACCCGTCCGCTCCGGTCCGTCCCGAGCAGGCGCTCTTCGCGCTTCGAGGCGGCTTGGGACTGTTCGCGAATCTTCGACCCGTCAAGGTGCACCCGGCGCTGATCGGGTCCTCGCCGCTTCGGCCCGAGTTGCTCGCGGGCGTCGACCTGCTGATCGTTCGCGAGCTGACCGGAGGTGTGTACTTCGGGGATCGGCTGGAGGCCGGCGACGAGACGGGCGGTCGGCACGCGCTCGACACGATGCCCTACAGCGAGGGCGAGATCCGGCGGATCGTGCTGCTGGCCGGCGCCTACGCGCTGACACGTCGGCGCCGCCTGACGAGCGTGGACAAGGCCAACGTCCTCGCCACATCGCGCCTGTGGCGACGGGTCGTCGACGAGGAGCATCGGCGCATGCCCGACGTCGAGGTCAGCCACCAACTCGTCGATTCGTGCGCCATGCTGCTGATCAAGCGACCGGCCGACTTCGACGTGATCGTCACCGAGAACCTGTTCGGGGACATCCTGTCGGACGAGGCGGCGGTGCTGGCGGGGAGCCTGGGGCTGCTGCCCTCGGCGTCGCTGGCGGACCGCCTCACCGAACACGGCACCTTCGGGTTGTACGAGCCGATCCATGGCTCCGCCCCAGACATCGCCGGCCAGGACATTGCCGATCCGATCGGAACGATCCTGTCCGGCGCGATGATGATGTTCTCATCGTTCAAGCGTCCTGACGTATGCCGGGCGATCGAGGACGCCGTGAGCCAGGCGCTGGACGACGGCTGGCGGACCGCCGATCTCGCGGATCCGGCGAACCCTGACGACGGGTTGGTGGTCGTCGGCACGACCGGGATGGCGACAGCTGTCATCGAGGCCCTCGAAGCGGCGGTGCCGGCATGATCACCGCGGATCGCCCGGTCATCCTGTACGACACGACGTTGCGCGACGGGACGCAGGGCGAGAACATCACGCTGTCGCTCGCCGACAAGCTGCGCATCGCCCGGATGCTCGATGAGTACGGGATGCCGTACATCGAGGGCGGCTGGCCGGGGTCGAACCCCAAGGACATCGACTTCTTCG
>DATBMM010000053.1:0-7318 GCA_036554825.1 Candidatus Limnocylindrales bacterium | reverse complement strand
CGTCAAGTACGCGATCCACCCCGTCGCCGGCCGGATGCCCGGGCACATGAACGTGCTGCTCGCCGAGGCCAATGTCCCCTATCCCCAGCTCAAGGAGATGGACGACATCAACCCGGAGTTCGAGCGGGCCGACGTGGCGCTCGTGATCGGTGCCAACGACGTCACCAACCCGGCCGCCCGTCGGCCGGGGACACCCGTGTCGGGCATGCCGATCCTCGACGTCGACAAGGCGAAGTCGATCATCGTGATCAAGCGCTCGATGGGGCGCGGCTACGCCGGCATCGACAACGAGCTGTACACCAACGACAAGACCGGGATGCTCTTCGCCGACGCCAAGGAGGGTCTAGCGGCCCTGACCGCCGCGGTCAAGGCGCTCTAGCGCCGAGGCCATCCGGATGGTGCCCGGGCGCACCTGAAACGCCGCTGGCGCGATGGCCGGACGCGGGGTCATGACGCGCCGTTCCGTGCGCGGATCGCCGCTCCGGCGAGCACGGATCGACCGCCCTGGAGGCCCGCGCGGTACTGGTCCGACCAGGACCAAAGCGCCATCGGCGGCCGACCTTCGTGCAATGTCGGCCGCAAGGCACGCTCCCTAGCCTCGGGCTCGGGTCGACTCGCTCGGCCGTGACGACCGACCAGTCGTCAAGCCAGAACGTCCTCGGGAGCATGACCACCGATGTCGTCGCCACGAACGCGTCGCGGACTCCTCTCACTGCGACCCGCTGACCTGACCGATCCGGACCACGGCCGACGCGGCCAGGTCGTCGTGATCTTCGGCGGCGCGATGATGCTATTCGTCCTGCTCGCTGCGACGGTCATCGACCTGTCGTGGTACTGGACCAACAACCTGCGCATGCAGCGCGCGGCCGATGCCGCGGCGCTGGCCGGGGTCGTGTTCCTGCCGGGCGACACCGCCAATGCCTACGCGGCCGCGCGTGCCGAGTCGGCCAAGAACGGCTACACCCATGGCGTCGGCGGCGTGGTCGTGACCCCGCTCCAGGATCCGGTCAACGACCGTCGCCTCAAGGTGACGATCACTGGTCCGGTGAACACGTACTTCGCCCGCGTGGTCGGAATCAACTCCTGGCCGGCTCGGCGGGACGCGAAGGCGGACTTCGTCCTGCCCGTCCCGATGGGCAGCCCGGAGAACTACTACGGGGTCGGATACCTCATCGCCCCGGTCACGACGACGACCACGACCACGACCTCCCACTCCGGCAGCTCGTCGAGCAATCACCCGGGCAGTGCCCCTGGCCCTGCCGGCTGGACAGCGAGCAGCGGCACGCTGGTCTCGGCGGTCGCCGATGCCTCCGGTAGCACGACACACGTCTTCTCGACGTCGACCAACTCGACCCAGCAGTACGGCAACTTCAATCTCACCAGCGGCCTGGCCGCGAACGAGACCCTGACCGGGGTCACGGGCTTCCAGGTCACGCTCAACGACACCCGGATCTCCTCGGCGTGCGGTGGCGGCAGCGTCGCGCGTGTGCGCGTCCATCTGTCGTGGGACGGCGGGCTGAACTGGACGACGGCGACGACCGAGACGCCGAACCTCGGGACGAACGCCACGTCGGGTGACTACGTCCTCGGCAGCACCTCCAATATGACTGCCTGGCCGAAGAACACGGGCAGCTGGAACCTGCCGTCGGACCTCGCCGACGGGAACCTCATCGTGCGGCTGACCGCGATCAAGGGCGCCGGGTGCGCCGGCACCGTCCAGGTCCGCGTCGACGAGGTCATCGCCCGCGCGTGGTACACCTACGACAGGGCGACCACGACGACCACGACGACCCTCCAGCAGCAGAACGTCACCGGCCCGGGTGGCCAGTCGCTCACCCCGCAGAAGTTCTGGGGCGCGATGCAGAGCCAGGGCGCGCCGAACATCCAGGGCGACGCCTACATGACCAAGTACGAGACGCGGAAGACGACCCTCAACGGCGTGAATTCCACCGATCCCGACTCGGTCTACAACTGGCAGGAGTACTACAACTACGCGGTCGAGATCCCCGGCAGCAACGGTGCGATCTACGTGTACGACGCCGGGTTCTGCGACGGCACGACGCAGGCCGGCACAGGCGAGAACTGGACGGTCGGCGGCACGAACGGCAACGGCACCCGCCAGCCCGTCAGCGCCTACTTCGACGTCTACAACACGAACGACACGCTGCTCAACGAGTCGGACGACACGTTCGTCTCCGGCTCCGGCACCAACTACCGCCGCCTGTCGTACGAGGATCACACGATCTTCGGGGTGCTCGGCAACTCGACCAACGTGGGTGACTGCAGCGGACAGAGCTGGCACCTCGGCTGGACGCAGATCGCCAGCGGCCTGTCGGCCGGCACGTACCGCATCCACTCGTATTCGACCGATCCGACCTCGCTCGGCGATCAGGACGACTCGACCGGCCTTAACGCCTTCGCGTTCTACGCGAGCGCTAGCGGCGGCACGCCACGGATCTATGGTCTCGGGGCCATGGAGGCGTACGTCCGCCTGCCGGGTGGCCAGGCGTCCGAGTTCTATCTCGCGCAGATCGACGCGGTCCACGCCGGCAAGACGATGGTCATCAACCTGTGGGACCCGGGCGACACCGGTGCCCTCTCGGCGAGCCTCGAGATCCTCCAGCCGACCGGCTCCGGGTTTTCCCCGGCGCAATTCGACTACCAGGGGATGGTCGGCACGACCGCCGGCGCGGCCTCCTCGTGCAATGGGTTCTCGGGCGTGGGTGTGACGTCGGTCACGACCAACACCGGTGGCTCCAGCCGCTTCAATGGCTGCTGGCTGACGATCGAGATCGCCCTGCCGACGAACTACACCGCCCCGGCCGACCCGGTCTCGGGCGAGAACGGCTGGTGGAAGATCCGCTATACGATGGGCGGCAGCACCAGTTCGTTCAGCACCGACCTCACGACCTGGCAGGTCGACATCCGCGGCAACCCGGTCCATCTCGTGCTGCCGTAGGCACGACGCCTACCGCAGGCAGCACGCTGCCGTAGAGGTGCACGGATCGATCACACGACGACCGCCGGGGTCTACCCGGCGGTCGTTCCGTTCCTGCCCTCGGATCAGGCGCTGGGCACGACCGACGCGGTCCGCGGCGCGACCAGGATGTCCGACACCTCGAGCGGCGCCAGCGACCCGAGCGATTCCGCCACGACCACGGCATCGTCGCCCGACTGGAGCACGAAGTCGGTCTCCGGATTGACGAACGCGTGGCCCCCGCGGTTCACCGATAGCAGCGTCGCGCGATGGTCGGACCGCAGGCGGGCCGCGACCGCATCGATCGACAGGCCGACGTATTCCTCGGGCAGCGAGATGCGGTACAGCTCCGACCCTTCGCCACCCGACACGATGTCGGTGACGATCGAGCTCAGGCCGGGGTAGAGCGCCGATCGCGCGAGCAGGTGCGAGGCGATCTTCGAGGTCACGAGCAGCTCGTCCACGTCGGCCCGCCGGAAATGCGGCTCGTGCTTCGGGTTGTTGACCTCGGCGACGGTGCGGACCCCGGGCGCAGCGTGCTCGATGGCGAGGATGGTCAGGATCGACTGCATGTCCGCCTCATCGGACGCATCGCGCGGGAAGACGAGAGCGGCGGCGGCCTGCTCGATGCCGGCCCGCCTGAGGTCGTCCTCGTTCGACGGATCGCCGCGGACGAAATACACGCCGTCGCCCGCGGGGTTCTTCTCGAGCTCGGCGAGCACCACCACCTTCGACCTGTAGTCGTCGCCGCGCAGCTCCTGGATCAGGTCACGGGCGGTCGTGTTCCAGCCGCAGACGACGATGTGGTCCTTGTATCCGGATGCACCCAACCCCTGACCCTCCTTCAGCAGGAAATCGATGACCATCGCGACGAGGGCACCGGTGATCATGCCCAGCATGGCGACCCCGAACAGGATCAGGAACCAGCCGATCAGGCGGCCGGCCGGTGACGTGACGTAGGACGAATCGCCCTGCCCGAGGACGGTGGCGATCCCCCAGTTGAACGAATCGAAGACGGACTCGAGCGTCCACGACTTCTCGAACAGCGTGATGAGCACGGCAGCGGCCAGGACGAAGCCGACGATCCCCTGGGCGAGCGAGAGGAAGAAGCGGCGGTCGAGCTGCCCGACCATCCGCTTCACGTGCCACGTGATGCGACGGATCATCGGCGAGTCGAACGGAAGCGCCCGCGATACGGATCGCGGCAGACGGGGTCGCCTCATCGAGCCGATCGTGCCACAGCCACGCGCCCGGTCGCCAGCCTCGATCGCGGGCTGAGCTATTCGCCCAGCGCCGTGCTCTCGTCGATGGCGACACCGTCCGCCTTGGCGATGGCCGCGGTGACCGCGGCACCCGTTTCGACGTCCCGGACGCGGATCTCGAGATCGGCCGTGAGGCGGCCAGCCCCTCGGACCGCCGTGGCCAGGTGGGCGACCATACCGCCGGTCGACACGACGGTCGTCACGACGCGGGCGAGGGCGTCGGGATCCTCCACCAGGAGCCGCATCCGGACGACGTGCGGATCACGGCCGATGACCCGCTCCGCCACGAGGCGCAGCGGCCAGAGGGAGACGATCGCGAGGCCCGTGACGGTGACGGCGACCACCCATGCCCCGGCTCCGGCGGCCATCCCGACGGCGGCCACCGCCCACAGGCTGGCGGCGGTCGTGAGGCCGCGGATCGTGGCGCCTTCCTTGAGGATCGCGCCAGCCCCGAGGAAGCCGATGCCGGACACGATCTGCGCAGCGATCCGGCCAGGGTCGGCGCCCGGTGCCGGGAAGGCCGCGATCGAAAGCACCGTGAAGCCGGCCGACCCGAGCGACACGAGCAGGTGGGTCCGCATCCCGGCTGGGTGGTCGTGGATCTCGCGCTCGAGACCGACGAGGGCGCCGAGGACGGCGGCCACGAGCAGGCGCAGGGCGAAGTCGCTATCGGCGGCGAGATCGATCGGCACGGCCCGAGTCTACGCGCGGGGCCTACGCGCGGGCGCCGGACGCGCGGACGCGGACGCCCGAGCGCGCGAGTCGCGGGCGCGCGGCCGCAGCAGGCCGTCGCTGACCATGTCGAGGGTCGCCTCGACGATCGCCTCGCGGGCGTCGCGCGGCAAGATGCCCTCCCCCAGCAGCACGGCGGCCCCGTGGACCGCGACCCACGCCGGAGCCTCGGCCCCGGCGCGCGGGATCGCGAGCAGCCCGGCACGATCGAGCGCATCGAGATCGTCCGACAGCACCGCGAAGGGAGACGGATCGTCGGGGATGTAGAGCTCCGGGGGACACGGCCGGAACGCCACCTCGAATAGACCGGGCTCCTCGAGGGCGAAGTCGATATACGCCCGGCCGGTCGCGCGGAACCGCGCTCGTGCCGCGCGCCCGGACGAGCCTCGGATGGGGGCGCTCGCGGCCAGCATCCGGCGACCCAGGGTCTCGCGGGCCTGCGAGCCGACCTGGGCGAGCAGCCCCTCGCGGCTCGGGAAGTGTCGATACGCCGCGCTCGGTGAGACACCGACCCGCCTGGCGGCTTCGCGCAAGGCGACACCCTCGGAGCCACCGGACCCCGCGAGCTCGGTGGCGGCCGTCACGAGGGCGCGCCGAAGGTCGCCGTGGTGGTAGGCCCTCGACGGTCCTCCGCGTGCACTCACGGCAGCATGTTGACAGCGTTCACATCTGGTGTAAAGTGTACGGTGTTCACATATCCAGCAAGCGCCACCCGCGCGGTCACATCGATGGGAGACACCCGGCATGGGCGAGGTCATCAACGGTCGGCAGACCGCAACGCTCGACGACGAGGTCGTCGTCTTCATCATCGGGATGCGGATCAATCGCCTCCGCCGCCTTCGCTCGTGGCTGCCGGCCTTCCGCGCGATGCCACGCATGCTCCAGGAGCTCGGGGCCGATCCGGATCTCGGCCTGCTCGGGGTCCAGAGCTTCTGGGCGGGACGCATTCTGATGGGTGTCCAGTACTGGCGCTCGTTCGCGCATCTCCAGGCCTTCGCCCGGTCGAGCGATCATGCGCACTTGCCGGCGTGGCGGGAGTTCAACCGCCTCGTCCGGGACAATGGCGATGTCGGGATCTTCCACGAAACCTATCGGGTCGGACCCGGGACGGCCGAGA
This sequence comes from Candidatus Limnocylindrales bacterium, assembly GCA_036554825.1. GTDB lineage: Bacteria > Chloroflexota > Limnocylindria > Limnocylindrales > CSP1-4 > SPCO01. The sequence goes on along the minus strand of DATBMM010000053.1, from coordinate 1,230 downwards.
CCTTCTACGGGAACATGCCACCGTTCGGCCTGGCGGCCGCGGTCGGTGTCGCGCCGGTCGCCGGCCGCGGGCACACGGCCGCGCGTCGGATGGGCACGACGACCACGGACGAGCCGGCGGTCGCGCCCTACTGATCGGCGACCGACACGTCGGCGAGGTCAGCGGACAGCGCCGCCACGAGATCCCCGTGCTCGATGTGCAGGTTGACGCCGAAGGCGCCGCCGCCGACGGACACGACAGGATGATCGGTCACGGCCGAATCGACGATGACCGGCCATCGGCGGGTCGACCCGAACGGGGTGATCGTGTAGCGCTCGTAGCCCGTCACCTCGCGCGCCTCGTCTGCGTCGGGCAGCGTCAGCCGGCGAACGCCGAGGTGTGCCCGCAGCTTCGGCCAGTCGAACCTCCGGCCGGCAGGCACCAGCACGAACAGGTAGTCGTCCTCGCCCCGTCGGACGACGATCGTCCGGAGCAGCGCACCGAGCGGGATGCCCTGCAGGGCCGCGGCCTCCTCGGCGCTTCCGGCGCGTTCGGTCCGGATCACGCGGTGCGGGACGCCGGCCGCCACGATCGCCTCGATGGCCGGCGTCGTCGGGCCGGGGGGAGCCACGTCGATCAGCCGAAGAACACGGTGCCGCCATTGGGCGACAGCACCTGGCCGACGTAGCCGTCGCCGCCGGGCCCGGCCAGGAACGCGATCGTGGCGGCGATCTCGTCCGGGTCGAGGAACCTGTCGATCCGGACGGTCGCGAGCTCGGCCTCGATCGCCGCCGGCTCGTTGTCGCGCAGCATCGGCGTGTCGACCGGTCCGGGCGCCACCGCGTTCACGAGGATGCCCGACGGCGCGAGCTGGTACGCCAGGGCGCGCGTGAACCCGACGAGGGCCGCCTTGGCGGTCACGTATTGGACGCTCTGGTTGCCGAGCCAGACGGCCTCTGAACAGATGTTCACGATCCGCCCCCAGCCGCGGGTCGTCATCGACGGCAGCGCGGCTTTCGTGACGTGGAACGCACCGTCGACATGCACGTCGAGGACGCGCCGCCAGTCCGCGAAATCGATGTCGCTGAACCGGCCGACCCCGGGTACGCCGGCGTTGTTGACGAGGATCCCGACCGGACCGTGTCTCTCGACGAGCCCGGCGATCGCTCGCCCGACGGCGGCCGCGTCGGTCACGTCGGCCGCGAGCGCCTCCCCGCGAGCCCCGCGCTCGACGATCGTCGCCACGACGGC
>DATBMM010000341.1:0-2955 GCA_036554825.1 Candidatus Limnocylindrales bacterium | reverse complement strand
TGGCGACCTCGTCGATCGACGCCTTGCCACAGATCCCGCATGACGCCGTCGCCACGAAATGGCGCTCCGCCACCGCCGAATCGTCGAACGGCTGCGACAGGCGGACCACGATCGTGTCGTCGGGCTGGCTGAGCGTGACCGGGTCGCCGGGCTCGGTGCCGACGACCTCGGTCCCCTCGATCAGCCCCTCGGTCCGGAGGAAGCCGACCGCGAGCTCGTCCTCGTGACCCGGCGTCCGCATCGTGACCGCGACCGCGACCGAGTCCTGGTCCGGCCCGGCCGCGCGGATCTCGAGCGGGGCCTCGCCCACGATGCGGTCGGGGCGCACCTCGAGCGAGCCTCCACGCACCGCCACGATCGACCGCGTCGCGATGTGACGGATCGGCGGCGACCCCCGCTCGACGTTGCGCACCATCATCGGCGAGTGTACTGGCCGACCCCGGGACCGTCGGATGGTCGTCCGGCCGCGCAAGCGACCCCATACTCGCGCGGCCGGTCGAGGCCGGACACGTACAAGGGGGACCTTCGTGAACGATTGGGTCTGCGGGAACTGCAAGTCGATCAACCGACCGTCGGCGAACTCGTGCTATAGCTGCGGGGGCGCACGGGAGATCGTCGCCGCTCCCGATCCGCGCGTGGCGCAGCCGGCGCCGACCGGGACGGACGCGCCGACCGCCGCCTTGGCGACAGCCGCCGTGGCGGCCCCGTTGCCGCCGCCCTCCGGCAGCCTCCTCCCGACCCTCGCCGTGGCTCCGCCCGCGAGCTCGAGCGACCTCGTCGGTGGGCTCGTCGCGGGCCTCGTCGCGGCGGTCCTCGCGACCGCCATCTGGTACGCCGTGGTCGTGGTCACGCATTTCCAGGTCGGCATCGTCGCCATCGCGGTCGGCTTCCTCGTCGGCCAGGGCGTCGTCCTTGGCGCCCGGGGTCGGAGCTCGATCGCGCTGGTCGTGGCCTCCGTCGTGCTGACCCTGGCAGCCTTGGTCGCCAGCGAGTACCTGATCGTCGCCCACTTCGTCGGCCAGGACCTCGATGTCCAGCTCGACATGGCGCAACCGCCGGACGTCATCCTCGGCGTCGTCTACGAGTCGGTCGTGGCCGACCCGCTGACCCTGGCGTTCTGGGCGATCGCACTGTTCCAGGCCGTCGCCATCCCGTGGCGGGCGATGTCGGCACCCGCCGCGAGGCCGGTCCCGGCCACGCCGGACGCCGCCTAGGTCGTCGCGCGCGACAGGAAGCGGGCGGTCCCCATCGGCCGCAGGCAGTGGGTCGAGCTCATCGCCTGCAGATAGCCGCCGGCATTGAGCAGGGCGACGACCTCGCCCTCCTCGACAGGGGCCATCGGGTAGTCCTCGGCGAACACGTCGCTGGCCTCGTTGATGTGCCCGGCGACGGTGACCCGCTGGGTACGCTCGCGTGCCGGATCCCGGCACGGGACGATCTCCTGCGCGAAGCCGTAGATGAAGTAGGCGCAGTTGACGTTCCAGCCGATGTCGAGCCCGACGAAGGTCACGCCACGCCTCGTCTCTACCGTGACGACTTCGCCGAGCAGGATCGCGGCGTCCTTTGTGAGCGCATCGCCCGGCTCGGCGGTGACCGTCACGCCGAGCCCGCCCAAGTGGCGCGCCACCGTATCGGCATAGGCTTCGAGCGACACCCCGGTCTCGTCGGACCGCGCCGCCACGCCGATCCCGCCACCGACGTTCACTTCGATGATCTCGTGACCCGCGGCACGGGCCCGTCCCACCGCCTCGACCGCAGCCGGCAGCGCCCGCTCGAACGCGGGCAGGCCGTCCACGAGCCAACCCGACCCGGCGTGGAAGTGGATCGTGTCGACGGCGAGGTCGTGGCGCGCGGCGGCCGCCAGCGCGTCGTCGAAGCGGGCCAGGTCGATCCCGAACTTGGTCGGCCGCTCGCCGCTGTACTCGAGATGCGGCTTGTAGCCGGCGCCGCTCGCCGGATCGATCCGGATCCCGATGCGACTCCCCGGGGAGCGGCGCCCGAACCGTTCGACCTGGCTGATGGCGTCAAGGTTCAGGTGGATCCCGTGCTCGAGGAGCACGTCGAGGTCACGCTCCGAGACGTTCGTGCCCGTGTAGCTGATCTCGTCCGGGCGCCAGCCGCACTCGATGGCCCGCAACACCTCGCCGGGCGAACAGGCGTCGATCCCGACACTCCCCGGCGAACCGGGTGCCCCCAGCGCGCGGAACACGGCGAGGACCTCCGGCAGCGGGTTGGCCTTCAGCGCGAGGCGGAGATGGAACGGGACGCCTGTCCGGGCGAAGGCCGCCTGGAGGGCACGGGCGTTCTCGCCGAACCGATCAAGGTCATAGGCGAAGAGCGGCGTGCCCCCGGTCCGGGCGAGCGCTTCGGCGTCGTGCCCGGCGATCGACAGCCGGCCGTCGACGATGTCGAGCCCGGGTCGGATCCACCACGGAGCGGCGACAGTCGTCACCCGCTGAACCGGATCGGCTCCACGTGGACCACGCCGTCGCGCCCGATCCATCTGTTCGGTCCGTCCTCGACGTCGACGCCCAGGGCCTCGACCAGGTGCTGCGACACGTGGGCGATCTCGGCGATCGCCGACTCGAAGGCCTCGCGGTTCTTCGCACTCGGCTCGCGATAGCCACTCAACTTGCGGACGTACTGGCGGGCGGCTGCCTCCAGTTCGCCGGTCGTCGCCGCTTCACCCGGACGACGGAGGGTCTTGATGCTCCGGCACATGCGGCTACGGTAGGGCGCATGGCCGTCCTTCGCCAGCCGGCCCGGCTGCTGCTCGTCGTCATCGCCGGTCTGGCGCTCGGCGTCGCGATCGACGTCGTCCGTGCGGGCGGGCCCCAGCCCTGGCTCGTCCGCCACGGCATCCATCCGCCAGCGGCCATCGTCGGCGCCGGCGTCCGGGTCGACGTGGGCGGGCACGAGCTCTACATCGACTGCCGCGGCGCGGGCTCCCCGACG
>DATBMM010000320.1:0-2209 GCA_036554825.1 Candidatus Limnocylindrales bacterium | reverse complement strand
AGGGCTAGCTCATCGGTCACGCGACCGGGCAGGGGTCCTCTGCGGCGACGATCCTTCGATTTCGAAAGGATGGATCCGCAAAGTGCCCCGGCAGAGCCTGAGCCAACGCAGGGTCAGGACGCGACAGGGCCGTTGTCCTGGAGCCGGTGGTCGACGACCCCCACTCGATGCGCTTGATCGAGGCGCAGATCGCAGTCGACGCCCTGGATCGTCAGCGTGCCGTCGTACTCAATGTCCGACACCATCTCGATCGAGCCCGAGCAGTCGCGCCCATCCACGCGCGCCCGCAGCGTGGACGGAAGGTCCGTCCCAAGTAGGAACCGTTCCGCGCCGCGGCTCGCGGAGAACAGGACAACGCGATCGCCGTACCCAGTGAAGGACACTCGATCGGCGACCTCTGGCGGGAGGATCCTGATGACAAAGTTCGCGGGCCCGGGCACGTGCTCGACACCGGGCTCGAAGGTCTGGCCGATCCCGGTCGCGCAGCCGCTCGCGATGAGCCCGACAGCGACCAGCCAGACAGGCAACCTACCCACCAGCCTATCGGGTGCGGTCATCGCCGGAGCATACGGCGGTGCTGAGGTGGCACGGCGGCGGCGGTCCTTCGATTTCGAAGGGATGGATCCGCAAGGGCGCCCGCCCAGCGAGAGGCGAGTGAACCGGCAACGAGCCGCCTTCCCACGCTGCGGGACGGACTACCGGCTCGGGACTAGGATGACGAACACTTCCGAACCCCGACCCGTCACGCCCGGAGGAGGCACCCCGTGACCGAGACGCTCGAACGAGCCAAGACCTATCAGCAGTTCATCGGTGGCGGCTTCGTCGACGCCGCCGACGGTCGGACCGCCGAAGTCATCAACCCGGCCAATGACCAAGTCATCGCGAACGTCCCGGCCAGCTCGCACGAGGACGTCGACCGGGCGGTCGACGCCGCCGAGAAAGCGTTCGAGGAGTGGAAGAACACCACGCCGCAGGACCGCTCGCTGATCCTGCTCAAGATCGCCGACGCGCTCGAGGCCCGGGCCGATGAGCTGGGTAGGATCGAGAGCGCCAATGCCGGCAAACCGGTCGGTGCCGCCATCGACGAGATGCACACCAGCGTCGACCTGTTCCGCTTCTTCGCCGGCGCGGCCCGGGTCATGGACGGCCTCGCGGCCAACGAGTTCATGGCCGGCCACACGTCGATCATCCGGCGCGACCCGATCGGGGTCGTCGCGTCGATCGCGCCGTGGAACTACCCGCTCTACATGGCGACCTGGAAGCTCGGGCCGGCGCTGGCGACCGGCAACACGGTGGTGCTCAAGCCGTCCGCGCGCACGCCGCTGAGCGCCCTGGCCTTCGCCGAGATCCTCGGCGAGTTCCTGCCGCCCGGGGTCGTCAACGTCCTGTCGGGGTCGGGCGAGCAGATCGGCGACGCCCTGGTCGGACATCCGAAGGTGCGCATGGTGTCGATCACCGGCGATACCGCGACGGGGAAGCGCGTGGCGAAGATCGCGGCGGACACCGTCAAGCGGCTCCACCTCGAGCTCGGTGGCAAGGCGCCGATCATCGTGTTCGACGACGCCGATATCGACCTCGCCGCTGAGACCCTCCGCGCGGCGGGCTACTGGAACTCCGGCCAGGACTGCACGGCGGCGACCCGCGTCATCGCCGGCCCCGGCGTCTACGACAAGTTCGTCGAGGCGCTCGCCGACCAGGTCCGCACCATCAAGTGGGGCGACCCGGCCGAGGGCGACGATATCGAGATGGGCTCGCTCATCGCCAAGGCCCAGGCCGACAAGGTGCAGGGCATGGTCGACCGTGCTCGCGGCAGCGCCGACATCGTGGTCGGTGGCAATCGGCCCGACCGCCCCGGCGCCTACTTCGAGCCGACGGTCATCGCGGGTCCCGACCAGAAGTCCGAGATCATCCAGGACGAGGTCTTCGGCCCGGTCGTCACGGTCCAGCGGTTCAGCGACGAGGAGACCGCCATCAAGTGGGCGAACGACACCCCCTACGGGCTCGCGTCGTCGGTCTTCACGAGCGACATCGGCAAGGCGATGCGCGTCGCCAAGGCGCTCGAGTTCGGTCACGTCTGGATCAATGAGCACTTCACGCTGACGTCCGAGACGCCGCACGGTGGCGTGAAGCAATCGGGCTACGGCAAGGACGGCTCGAAGTACGCGCTCGAGGACTACACGTTCGTCAAGCACGTGATGATCAACACGGG
>DATBMM010000294.1:0-2085 GCA_036554825.1 Candidatus Limnocylindrales bacterium | reverse complement strand
GACCCGGTCTGCGGCATGACGGTCGACGCGGCGCACGCCCGGCACCTCGCCGAGCACGACGGTATCGTCTACGCGTTCTGTTCGATCGGCTGCCGAACGCGCTTCATCAAGGAACCCGTGACGTTCCTCGAGGCTGCCGAGTACTCGCCGATGCAGGACTGAGCGACCCCGAGCCCACCGGAGGACCCGATGCACTTCGAAGGCACCGTCCAGATCGACGCCCCGCGCGACCGCGTGTGGGCGTTCGTGATCGACCCGAACCAGGTCGGTCAGTGCGGGCCAGGTGTCGAGTCGATCGAGGTCATCGACGACACGCACTTCAAGGCGACCGCGAAGGTCGGCATCGGCTTCATCAGCGCGCGGTTCGTGGTGAACATGGAGTTCGTCGACCTCGCCGCGCCGGACTCGGCGACGATCAAGGCCCACGGTCAGGCGCCGGGCAGCGCGGTGGACGCCGACGCGCAGATGCGTCTCTCCGACGGAGCCGATGGCGGGACGACGATGGACTGGTCGGCCGATGTGAACATCGCGGGCACGATCGCCAGCGTCGGGGCGCGACTGATCGAGGGGACCGCCAACAAGATGATCGGCCAGACGTTCGACTGCATGAAGTCGAAGCTCGAAGGCGGTTGACACACGCCGTCAGCCAAGGACCGCCCGCTGTGGACGTGCCCGCGCTGCGGGCATCGGTTCGTCAGCGCGAACATCTGGCACGCGTGCAGGTCGATCCCGCTCGATGAGCTCTTCGCGCGCTCGACAGCGGAGGCCCGGGCGGCGTTCGATGCCTACGTCGCGATGATCGGACGGTGCGGGCCGATCGAGGTCATCGGCCAGAAGTCGCGCATCGTGATCATGGCAAGGGTCCGCTTCGCCGGCGCGACGGTGCTCCGGGACAGCGTCAGGCTGAACATCGCGCTGACGCGCCAGCTCGACGCCCCGTGGGTCGAGCGGATCGAGACGTACCTCGGCGGGCGCTGGAACGCGCACCGCTTCCGGGTGCGCACGCCCGCGGAGCTGGCCGCGATCCCGGACCTCCCGGCCCTCGTCTGCGAGGGCTACCGCGACCTCGGCATGCAGGGCGCCCTGCGCTGATGGAGCGGCTCCATCGGGTCGTGGGGGCCCTCGCGACGAACGTCCACGTGCTGGCCGACCCAGCCTCGCGCGAGGCGATCGCGATCGACACGGCCACGCCGTGCCTTGCCTGGATCGCCGACGAGCTGGCCACCCGCGACTGGACGCTCAGGCTCATCGTGTCGAGCCACGGGCACTGGGATCACATCGGCGACAATGCCGCGGTCGCCGACCACACGAACGCCGACATCGCCGTGCATCCGCTCGACCGCGAGCGGCTGACCCACCCGCGGCCGGCGATGGCGCCGTTCGACATCCCACCGTCGGTGCCTGCCGTCGACCTCGCCGAGGGTGGCGAGATCCGCTTCGGGGCCATCCGGCTGCAGGTGCTCCACACCCCCGGCCACACCGAGGGCTCAGTCTGCCTGTTCGAGCCTGACGAAGGCCTGCTGTTCAGCGGCGACACCCTGTTCGCCGGCGGCTGGGGTCGGGTCGACCTCCCCGGCGGGGACCCGGAGGAGATGGTGGCCTCGCTCGGGAGGCTGCTGACCCTGGAGGACGCCGTCCAGGTCTTCCCGGGCCACGGGCCGGCGACGACGATCGGCCGCGAGCGGCCGTGGCTCGAGCTCGTCCGCGACCAAGGACGCCTGTTCGCCTGAAGCGAGGCGCGAGGTCCCAGCGAGGCGCGACGACGCCCGCGCGGTCTTCTAGCTCGAGCCGCTCTGGGTCACGACGGTGACCGGAACCCGCACCGAATCGCGGAGGCGGCTCGGCACGTCCTCGCCCAGCCAGCGCGACAGGCCCCGCGGCAGCGTCGAGACGATGACCTCGTCGACCTCGCGACGGCGCAGCGCATCGCGCACGGCCATCACCGGGTCGCGGTCGCCGACCTCGCCGTCGGCGTCGGCCCCCATCTCGCGCAGCCGCTCGAGCATGTCGTCGAGCCGCTCCTGGGCGGTGGACCGTGCCGGACCCTCGTCCCAGTTGTGCAGCCGGCTGCCGGCGGCCATCGGG
>DATBMM010000271.1:0-2791 GCA_036554825.1 Candidatus Limnocylindrales bacterium | reverse complement strand
CGAATACGTCCTGGAGAAGGCGCTCAAGCTCATCGAGGCCGCCGGGGAGGGCGAGGTCATCCTGCTGTCGATGGCTCCCGCCAGTGCCCCGGAGACGATGCGCAAGGCGCTGGCGATGGGGGCCACCCGCGGGGTGCTGGTCACCGATCCGGCGATCGAAGGCTCCGACACCGTGGCCACGACGCGCATCCTCGCCGCCGCGCTCAAGACGCTCGAATTCGACCTCGTGTTCGCCGGCGTCGATACGTCCGATGGTGTGGCTGGCGTCGTCCCGCCCGGCGTCGCCGCGCTGACCGGGCTGCCGTACCTCTCGTACGCCGCCTCGATCGATCCGGACGAGGGCGCGCGCAGCGTCAGGGTCAAGCGCATCACGGCCGACGGCTACGATGTGCTCGAGGCGCCGATGCCGGCCCTCATCTCGGGGACGCAGGCGCTCGGAGAGCCGCGCTACCCGTCGCTGAAGGGGATCATGGCGGCCCGCTCGAAGGAGATCACGACGCTGTCGCTGGCCGACCTGGGCATCGATCCCGGGACGGTCGGGCTGGCCGGGGCGACCACCAAGGTCGTCGATTCGCGGCCGCCCGAGGCGCGTGCCGCGACACGCGTGATCCGCGGGGCGCCCGACGAGGCGGCGCGCGAGATCGTGGCCCTCCTCGCCGAGCGACGGCTGATCTGATGGCCGGCATCTGGGTCCACGGCGAGATCGCCGGTGATGGCTCGCTGACCAAGCTGAGCACGGAGGTCGCCACCCTTGCCAGGTCCCTGGCCGAGGAGAGCGGTGGGGCCGAGGTGACCGGCGTCGTGATCGGTTCTGATCCGGGGGCCGCGGCCGAGGAACTGGCACGGTTCGTCCCGAGGGTCCTCGCGGTCACGGAGCCGACGACGGCCGACCACGCCGCCGGGATGATCGTCGCCCAGCGACTGGCGGCGCTCATCGAGGCGCACGACCCGGACATCGTCATGACGGGTGCCGGGCCGGAAGGACGCGACCTGGCGGGCGCGCTGTCGGCGCTGACCGGCTGGGGCGTGCTCGCGAACGCCATCGCGGTCCGCGGCGGATCAGGCGGACCTGTCGCGACGCACAGCGTGTTCGGCGGCAAGCTCATCACCGAGGGCGGCCTGGCCGGCAGCAAGGGGATCGTCACCGTCCGTCCGAACAGCGTCACGGCCGAACCCGCCGCGTCCGGCGGGTCGGTCGAGGCGACCAGTGTGAGCGGCGAGCTCGCGCAGCCGGCCGTGCCGATCGTCGAGCGGCTCGACGCCGAGACCAAGGCCGCCCAGATCGACGACGCGCGCATCATCGTGGCCGGTGGGCGTGGCGTCGGCGGACCCGAGGGCTTCGGGCTCATCCAGGATCTGGCCGATGCGCTCGGTGGTGCCGTCGGCGCGACCCGCGCAGCGGTCGACTCGGGCTGGATCCCGTACAGCCAGCAGATCGGCCAGACCGGCAAGATCGTCAAGCCGCAGCTGTACCTCGCGATGGGCATCAGCGGCGCGATCCAGCACAAGGTCGGGATGCAGACCGCATCGACCATCGTGGCGGTCAACCGCGACCCCGACGCGCCCATCGCCGACTTCGCCGACATGGTCGTCATCGGCGACCTCGTCGAGGTCGGCAACGCCCTGCTCAGCGAGTTGCGGGCGCGGAGCGGGTGAACAGGAACGGTTGGCCGTGGGCGTCGCGGAACTGACCGTCCTCCTGCCGGTCGCGGCGTTCGTCGCCCTGGCGCTCGGCGTGCTCGTCGTGCTGCGGCGCGCCGGCCGGATCATGGCCCGCACGCGCGAGGTCGAGCATTTCCGCACGGCGGTGCGCGACCTGTCGACCCGGATCGACCAGTCGCTCGAGGGCGCGGCCGGGCGCATCGATGCGGTCCGCCGTGGCCAGGTGGGAGCGGACACGATCTCGCCGACGATCGTGGCCGCGACCGACGCCGTCACGCGCTATGCCGAAGAGGCCCGGGAACTCAAGGGGCCGCCGGCCGCCCAGACGATCCGGGACGCCATCGTCGAGGACCTCGAGCGTGCCGAACGGGCGCTCGGCATGGTCGACCACGGCGCGAAGATCATGGTCCAAGCACGGCGTCGAGGTCGGGAGGTCGAGGCGCAGACGTCGGTCAAGCGTGGGTACCTGAACCTCATCCATGCCCGCGACGCCATCGCCCGTCACGCGGCCGCCGCCGAGGAACTCGAGGTCGGAACGCTCGACCAGCCGGCGAAGGGCTCGGCGCCGGCCGACACCTCACAGCCCTGACTGACCGCCCCGGACCACACCATGTAGTGGTATGCTCGACTGACACCACAAGTGGTAGTGGTGTCGAGCGACAGGAGAGCGATGCGTTGCCCCCAATGCGGCGACCGGGACACCCGCGTCGTCGACTCGCGCGATCTCGATGACTCGGCCACCATCCGGCGTCGGCGCGAATGCACGGCGTGTGCGACGCGCTTCACGACCTACGAACGGATCGAGGCCGCGCGGCTGGTCGTCGTCAAGCGCGACGGGACGCGCCAGGAATTCGATCGCGAGCGGCTCGTCACGGGCCTGCGCAAGGCGCTGACCCGCCGGCCTGTGCCGGACTCGGCCGCCGAGATGGCCGCGGACCGCATCGAGGCCGAGCTGCGCGCCGAGGGGATGACGGAGGTGCCCTCGTCCCGGGTCGGTGCGTTGGCCATGGAGGCGCTGCGCGGGCTCGACCAGATCGCCTACATCCGGTTCGCCAGCGTCTACCAGAGCTTCGAGGACCTCGAGGACCTCAAGCGCGAGGTCGACAGCCTGTACGCCGAGAAGGGCGAC
>DATBMM010000243.1:0-9635 GCA_036554825.1 Candidatus Limnocylindrales bacterium | reverse complement strand
AGCAGGGCAGGCAGGATGAACTTGACCTTCATCGGCCGTCCTCGGAGCGAGCGACTGGCTGAAGGTCGCTATCCCGGGGACGAGCGGCGGTCGTCGCGGTGTGACGCGCCGGGCCGGCTTGCGGGTCTCGCGATCTGCCCGAGACGCGACGCCTGATGCAAGGACGAGCAAGGTGTTTGCGTCAGGCGCAAGCACCTGCGTCGTAGGAGTCCGCCACGACCCGACATCGAGCATCCGATGCCCGATCCGTGGCAGCAGAGGCGCCACGGCGCCACAACAGCCCCAAAACCCGGCATGAGATGCCAGGGATCGTGCGCGCTCGTCGCCCGACCGGACGGGGCGGGCACGAGTGCTTGTATCAGACGCAACCGGACCGGCGCCTGGGCGCCGCCCGGGCCGGACGGGCGGCGGGGGACGCCCGTCCGTGGCTCGGGAACGAGTGGGCGGCTTAGTCTCCGACCCCGACCGCGACCGGCTTCTCGATGGGCACCCCGATGAGGCTGCCGTACTCGGTCCAGCTGCCGTCGTAGTTGCGCACCCGCTGGTAGCCGAGCAGCTCGTGGAGCACGAACCAGCTGTGCGAGCTGCGCTCGCCGATGCGGCAGTAGGCGATGACGTCCTTGTCGGGTGTGACGCCCTTGGCCTCGTACAGCGCCGCCAGCTCGTCCGGCGACTTGAACGTGCCATCCTCCCGGACGGTCTGCGCCCACGGGATCGACACCGCACCCGGGATGTGGCCCGCCCGCTGAGCGGTCTCGGGCATGTTGGGTGGGGCGATGATCTCGCCGTTGAACTCGGCCGGTGAGCGCACGTCAACGAGCGCCAGGTCGGCGTCGCCGAGTCGGGGCAGGATGTCGTCACGGAAGGCGCGCAGGGCGAAGTCCGGCTCCGCCAGCGCGTAGTCGGTCGCGGGATAGGCCGGCACGTCGGTGGTCAGCGGCAGGCCCTGGTCGAGCCAGTACTTGCGCCCGCCGTCAAGGATGCGCACGTCGCCGTGGCCGTACAGCTTCAGCTGCCAGTACGCCCATGCCGCGAACCAGTTGTTGTTGTCGCCGTACAGCACGATCGTCGTGTCGGGGCCGATGCCCGACGTCGACAGCAACCGTCCGAAATCCTCGCGTGAGGCGATGTCGCGGCGGACGCCGTCGGAGAGCTGGCTGGTCCAGTTCCAGGCGACGGCGCCCGGCAGGTGGCTCTGCTCGTAGCTGGTGGTGTCGACGTCGACCTCGACGAAGCGCACCTGCGGATCATCGAGGTGGGCCTGCGCCCAGGCCGCGTCAACGAGCGCGCCGGGCGCGCCCGATGGCTGGTGGGTCATGACGGGGTTCTCCTGTGGAACGTGTGAGTGACGGGTCGACTGGGGGTGGGGTCGCGGCGGCCTGGGTCAGTCGGCGGACGTCGGGCGGTCTCGACGGCTGAACTCGGCGAGCCGCTCGGTACACTCGGCGGCCGCTCGCGTGGCCTGTCGGACGATCCACGGATCGACTCGGCTCGAGTCCTCGATCGTGAGGGTGGGCCCGGAGGGACCGTCCTCCACGACGATCCCCGAGCTGTTGCGATAGTCGGCCATCCAGTTCGACTGGAGCTGGAGCGCGACGTCGGCGATGACCGGGACGGGGAACAGCCAGTCGAGGTAGGACGCGTTGAGCCGATCGGCGATGTCGGCCAGACGCACCGGACGGTCGCGTTCAAGCCGGGCGAGGAGATCGATCACCCGCACGGTCGTGAACGGGTCGCGCGCCTCCCCGACCGTCGGCGGGGTGATCTCCGGGTCGGGCATCCCCGCCGGGGCCGGCCGAAGGGTGCCGAGCCCGACGGTCGTAGTGGGGGCGTCGGTCACGAGGGGAGACATCTCCGAGTGGCACTAGGGATCGCCGAGTCTATCGCATCGGCATCCAGCGGAGCGTGGATGAACCTTCACCGGTCAGCGCCCCTGCCCTGAACCGTTCTGGGGCATGCTTCGCGTGCCGGACGGACGTCCGGCGCGCGTCCGCGCGGCCTACGCGCGGTCGAGCGTCACCGCCGCACGAGCCCGATGCCACCGATGGACACCGACCGGATCCCGACCCAGCCGACCTCCGACCCGGAGCCACCCGGCGTGACCTCCCTCACGCCAGGTCCCTCCCAGGCTCCGACGTCTCCGGCGGCTGGTCGCGGTCGCCGGACGGCAGCGATCGGCGCGGCCGTCGCGCTGGCGTTGGTAGTGACGTTCACGGCCGGGATCGGGGTCGGACGACTCGTGACGCCGTTCGGCGCCCCGGGCGGGACGACCCCGAACCCTGCTTCTGGCACCACCGAGTTCGGTCTCATCAAGGAGGCCTGGGACACGCTCCACCAGCAGTTCGTCGGTCGCGACGAGCTCGACGACCGATCCCTGATCTACGGCGCGATCGAGGGGATGACCGACGCGGTCGGCGACACCGGGCACACCGACTTCATGACGCCCGAGGAGCGCGAGCGGCGCAATGACTCGCTGTCGGGCTCGTACGTCGGCATCGGCGTGCGCATCGAGGCCGACGCTGCCGGCCAGCCGAAGATCATCGGGGTGTTCGAAGGCAGCCCGGCCGAGAAGGCAGGGCTCGTGGCGGATGACGTGATCGTCGCGGTCGATGGCAGGCGGACCGAGGGCGCGTCCATCGACGAGGTGGCCGGATGGGTCCGAGGTGAGGCTGGGACGACGGTCGAGCTGACCGTCCGGCGTGGCACTGAGGGACCGGAACGGACCATCGAGATCGTGCGAGGGGACGTGCCGGTCCAGCCCGTTTCGTGGACGCTCGTCCCGGGCACGGAGACGGCCCTGTTCCGGCTCGAGCAGTTCTCCAACGGCGCCGCGGACGACATGGTCGAGACGCTGAAGGCGGCTCGCAGCGCCGGCGCGACGCGGGTCGTGCTGGACCTGCGCGGCAATCCCGGCGGCTACGTGAACGAGGCCGTCGGCGTGGCCAGCCAGTTCCTCACGGGCGGTCTCGTCTACATCGAGCGGAACGCGGCCGGCGACCGGACGGAGCACCCGGTGTCGCCCGGTGGCGTGGCAACGGATCTGCCGCTCGTCGTCGTGATCGACGGCAACACCGCCAGCTCGGCCGAGATCCTGTCCGGGGCGCTCCAGGACGCCGGCCGCGCCAGGATCGTCGGTGAGACCTCGTTCGGGACCGGGACCGTGCTGGGTGAGTTCGACCTCTCCGACGGGTCGGCGTTGCGCGTCGGGACCGTCGAATGGCTGACGCCGAGCGGCCGGCGGATCTGGCACGAGGGCATCGCCCCGGACGTGCCGATCGTGCTGCCCGACGAAGTCGAGCCGCTCAGCCCTGCCGACGTCGGGCGGTTGACGGCGGCAGCCGTCGGCTCCATCGACGACACCCAGCTCGCCAGAGCATTCGAGGTGGTCGAGAGCCAGCAGGTCGCCGCGACGCGCTGAACACGGGTCGGCCCACACATCCGCCGACGCCCGCGGACGCACCGGCGGCGCTGCTACGGTAGGCCCGTGACCACCTCCCCGGACGTGCTCATCATCGGTGGCGGGATCGTCGGCAGCGCATCGGCGTATCACCTCGCCCGACGCGGCGCCTCGGTAACGCTGCTCGAGGCGAACGAGCTCGCCTACGGGGCGACCGGTCGGAACCTCGGGTACATCTGGATCCACACGCGTCGGCCGGGCCCCGAGCTCGAGCTCGTGATGCACCTCCGGCGCGAGCTCGAGGAGTTGCCGGGCGTCTTCGATGACGACTTCGACCTGCGCACCGAGGGTGGGCTGATCTACGTCCACACCGCGGAGCAGCTCACCACGCTGACCGAGTTCGTCACCCGACGGCAGGCCGACGGCGTCGACATCCGGCTGATCGACGGGGATGCAGCCCGGTCGCTGGCGCCGATCCTGCCGGACACGGTCATCGGCGCGTCGTTCTGCCCGCTGGATGCGCAGATGGACTCGCGGCGCTACGTCCGTGGGTTCGCCGACGCGGCCAGCCGGGCCGGCGCGCGCATCGTCGAGGGGGCGCCGGTCCGCTCGCTGGGGCGCGAGGGGTCGCGCATCGCCACTGTGACGACCGACGCGGAGACGTTCACGCCGGGCCGGGTCGTCGTCGCGGCGGGCGCCTGGACGCCGGAGCTCCTTCGGCAGGTCAGCGCCGACGTGCCGATCCACGCGATGCGTCTCCAGATCGTCCAGACGACCCCGATGGAGCGCCGCCTCGGGCCGGTCCTGTACGGGCCGGCGGCCGTGAAGCAGTACTCGATCTTCCGGGAGCTGCTGTCGTTCCGACGCGAGCACTGGCTCAACGACGCCGAGGACCGCCACGGCAGGATCCTGCTCGAGGCGGTCTGCCAGCGGATGGACGGGTCGTACCTGCTCGGATGCGCGATGGACTACCCCGGCGTGGTCTGGGAGCCGGACCTGGCCGGTGTCGCGCTTATCACCGAGAGCCTGCCGGCCATCATGCCAGCGCTGCGCTCGGCACGGTTCGCCAGGGCGTGGGCTGGCGTCCTCCCCTACACGACCGACAACCTGCCGATCATCGATGCGTTGCCCGGGTTCGACGATGCGTACGTCGCGGCCGGCCACGTGTTCGGCAACGGCGCCGGGCCGACGACCGGGAGGCTCATCGCCGACCTCGTGCTCGGCGGTGAGCCGACGATCGATCTGACCCCGTTCCGGGCGGACCGTCCGGGCCTGACCGACCCGGTCGATACGAGCGTGTGGTGATCATGACGACCGAGCCTGCCTCTCGCCGCATCGCCTTCATCAATCCGTTCGGCACGGCCGCCTTCGACGCGATCATCGAGGAGACGCTGGTGCCCTACGCCGGGTCCGGCACGACGGTCGATGTCATCCATCTTGACGGCGTCCCCGAGAACATCGACTACTACTACCCCAAGCACCTCATGGAGCTGGCCATCTTCCGTGCTGTCCGGCGGCTCGAAGAGGAGGGCTATGACGCGGTCGTCGTGGGTTGCTGCTACGACCCGGGGGTGAAGGTCGCCCGCGAGCTCGTCGACATCCCGGTGGTCGGTCCGCTCGAGGCCGCGATGAACCACGCCTCGTACTTCGGGCATCGGTTCACGGTCATCACCGACCACCGCAAGGCGGTGCCATGGCTCGAGGATCTCGTCCGGCTCCACGGAGCGGCGAACTGCCGAGGCGTCCGCGCCATCGACTGGTACATCACCGACATGATCCAGGACACCACGTCGGTCGCTGACGACGCCGCTGCACGCTCGCTCAAGGCTCTGGACGAGGACGGGTCGGAGGTGATCATCCTTGGCTGCACGATCATCGCCGGCTGCCTCGAGCGGGAGATCATGACGACCGGACGCCATCGCGAGCTGCCGATCCTCAACCCCAACCTGCTCGCGCTCAAGGCGGCCGAGACGCTGGCGGATCTGCATCGAGCGGGCAAGTACGCGATCAGCCGGTCCGGGCAATACCAGCGTCACGAGCAGCACGATGCCGCCGAGGCCGCCGATGTCTGGCGACGCTGGCGGCTGGTCGACCTCGACCACCCGGAGGGCGAGGCGTGACGATCGGGACGCACACCGTCGAGTCGACCGCCCGGCGCGTCGTCGCTGATTACCTCGGCGTGAAGGCCGGTGAGCGGTTCGTGGTCGTCGTCGACGAGAGGACTGACCCAGCCATCCCGGACGCACTGGCAGCCACGGCGCGCGACCTCGGGGCGGTGCCGACCGTCGTGACCATCGACCCGCTACCGAGGAGCGGCGCCGAACCACCCGCCGAGGCTGCTGCGCAGATGCGCAGCGCCGACGTCGTGCTGTGTGCGGCCAGCACGTCCCTCTATCACACCGCCGCCAAGGCGGCCGCGCAGCGGGCCGGCGTCCGAGGCGACTTCAACGCCCCGTACCGCGCCGACGCCTGGTCGAATGGGGCCATGACCGCCGACTTCTTCGAGGTCCGGCGGCAGGCGGAGCTGCTGGCCGGGCTGTGGCGAGGGACGAACGAGGTCCGGGTCACCTCCCCCGCCGGCACGGACCTGCGGGCGACGGTGACCGGCCGCGAGCCGGTGGCGTGGCGGACCGGGATCTGCCGGGAGCCGGGTGAGGTGTCGGCGCTGCCGGGCGGCGAGGTGTCGCTCCCACCGCTGGAAGGCACCGCCGAGGGCGTCGTCGTCTGGGAGCGTGTCGCGTCGGACCTCGGCGCGCTCGATGGCCCGGTCCGGATCGAGGTGCGCGGCGGTCGCGCCGTCCACATCGAGGGCGGCGCGGCGGCGGACAAGCTGCGGGCCATCGTCAAGACCGTCCGCGACGCCGATAACATCGGCGAGATCGGCATCGGCCTCAATCGAGCCGCGCGGATCGCCGACGAGATCACCGAGGCGAAGAAGGCGTACGGCACCGTCCACATCGCTCTCGGTGATTCGGCCAACGAGTACGGCGGGGTCGTCGAGTGCGACGTCCATCTCGATGGCCTCGTCATGTCGCCGACCGTCTCGTTCGACGGACGGCAGGTCGTCGTCCTCGGCCAGCACCTCTACGCCGGTGACGGCGAGACATGACGCCATGACCTCCTACCCGGGTCCCAAGGCACGGGCGCTGATCGAGCGGATGCGCCGGGTCGAGGGCGCCGGCCCGCGCACGGGCAGCGGGGATCCGCTGGTGATCGACCACGCGACGGGCTCCACCCTCGTCGACCCGGACGGCAACCGATTCACCGACCTGGCCGGCAGCTTCGCCGCGACGACCATCGGGCACAGCCATCCGGACGTCGTCGCCGCCGTGGCCGCCCAGGTGGGTGCCGCCAGCCACGTCTCCTCGGCGGCGATCAGCGAACAGCGCATCGGGTTTGAGGAAGAGCTCCTGGCGATCGCGCCGGCTGGGCTGGATCGGGTCTTGCTCGGGATCAGCGGGGCGGACGCGAACGACACGGCCATCAAGCTGGCACGGAGCCGGACCGGCCGGCGCGAGATCCTGGCGTTCTCGGGCGGCTATCTCGGACGGGCCGGGGGTGTCGTCGGCGTGAACGGCAAGTCCGCCTACCGCTTACGGGTGGGGATCGATGCCGATGCGCACTTCCTGCCCTACCCGGATCCCTACCGCTGGCCGGACGAGCTCGGCGGCCCGGATCGGGCGGGTGAGGCCGCGCTCCGACTCGTCCGTCAGGCCATCGAAGACCCGGCGTCGGGGATCGGGCCGCTCGCGGCGATCATCGTCGAGCCCGTCCAGGGCAACGGCGGGATCCTGATGCCGCCGGACGGCTTCCTCGAGGGACTGCGGGCCCTCTCCGACGAGCACGGCGTGATCCTGATCTTCGACGAGATCCAATGCGGTTTCGGGCGGACCGGCCGGCTCTGGGCGGCTGAGCGATGGCAGGTCGTCCCTGACCTGATGACGGTCGGCAAGGGCATCGGTGGCGGGCTGGCGCTGTCCGCCGTGGTCGGCCGGGAGGGCGCCATGGCGCACTGGCCTCCCGGCACCCACACCTCGACGTTCCTTGGCAACGCCGTGAACCTGGCCGCCGGCCGCGCAGCGATCCGGGTGATGTGCCGTGACCGCCTCTGGGAGCGATCGGCGGACCTCGGCTCCAGGTTGCTCGAACGACTCCGCGAGGGGACAGGCGACCACCCGTCGGTCGGCCAGGTCCGCGGAAGCGGCCTGTTCATCGGCATCGAGCTCGTCCGCGATCGCGCGACGAAGGCGCCCGATCCCGATGCCGCCGCGGCCGTGCGCGCCCGGGCGTTCGATGGCGGCGTCGTCGTGGCGCTCGCCGGTCGATACGAGCAGGTCGTGAAGATCAGCCCGCCGCTGATGATCGACGAGACACAGGCGAACGAGGCGGTCGATGTCGTGATCGACGCCATCCGGAGGGGACGATGATCGAGGCCGATTCGCGCGTGCGCGAGGTCAGGAACTACGTCGACGGCCGATGGGCAGCTGGCAGCGGATCGTCGTTCGAAAGCCGCGACCCGGCGACCGGCGACCTCGTCGCGACCGCGCGGGCCTCGACTGTCGACGACCTGTCGGCGGCCATCGCCGCGGCGCGCCGGACATTCGACGACACCGGCTGGTCGAGGACGGCCGGCAAGGAGCGGGCGGCCATCCTCCACGAGCTGGCCCGTCTCCTCCGCGAGGAGTCGGCCGGCTTGGCGGAGCTCGTCGCGCGCGAGATGGGCAAGCCGATCCGCTACGTCCGCGAGCGCGAGATCGAACCCGCCATCGACCGGATCCTGTTCTACGCCGGCGCCGCCCGGTTGATCCAGGGCGAGGTCACCGCCTCCGCACCCGGGCACCTCCTGAACCTGGTGCTGAAGGAGCCGGTGGGCGTCTGCGGGCTCATCACGCCCTGGAACGACCCCGTCGACCTGCCGCTCCGCAAGATCGGCGCCGCCATCGCGACCGGCTGCACGTTCGTGCTCAAGCCCGCGAGCGACGCGCCCGCCTCGTCGATGGCGATCTTCGACCTGCTCGACCGGATCGAGGCGCTCCCGGCGGGCGTCGCCAACGGCGTCGTCGGTCAGGGCGAGGTCATCGGCGAGGCACTCGCAGCCGACCCGCGCGTCGACAAGATCAGCTTCACGGGAAGCAGCGAGGTCGGCCGGCGGCTGATGGAGCTCGGCGCCCGGGACTTCAAGCGGATCGCGGTCGAGGGCGGCGGCAAGGCGCCGGTGATCGTGTTCCCTGACGCGAACCTCGAGAAGGCGATGGACGCCGTGGCAGTCGGGATCTTCCTGTACGCCGGCCAGTCCTGCACCGCCGGCTCGAGGCTGCTCCTCCACCGCTCCATCCATGCCGAGTTCCTCGACGGGCTGATGGCCCGCGCGCGGGCTCTCAAGGTCGGGTCACCACTCGACGAGGACACGCAGCTGGGCCCGATGGTGTCGGCACGACAGCTCGATCGCGTGCTCGGCTACGTCGAGCGTGGCCGAAAGGAGCAAGCCCGCCTGATCCTCGGCGGCGAGCGTCTCGGCGGGGAGTGGTCGGGCGGCTACTACATGGCCCCGACGATCTTCGACGACGTGCGACCGGACATGTCGATCGCCCGCGAGGAGATCTTCGGACCGGTGCTGTCCGTGCTGCCGTTCCACGACGAGGACGAGGCCCTTGCGGTGGCGAACGACAACCCGCTCGGGCTCGGCAGCGCCGTCTGGACGATCGACCTCGATCGCGCCATCAGGCTGGCCCGACGGCTGCGCGTGGGCGACGTCTGGGTGAACACCCATTACGTCCGGCTCGCCGAGAGCCCGTTCGGCGGCGTCAAGGGCAGCGGGATCGGCCGGGAACTGGGGATGGAGGGGTTGGACGAGTACCTCGAATCGAAGCGCGTCTGCATCGACAGCTCGCCGACATTCCACATCCGCTGACGTGGCGGCGCGTCGGCTGGCGCCGCCCCCGGACGGCCGCCAGGTGCCCTTCACGTTCGACGGCGCGACGGTCGAGGGGATCGAGGGTGAGCCGGTCGCGGTCGCGCTGCTCGCCGCGGATCGCCGGATCCTGTCGCGCAGCTTCCGATTCCACCGCCCGCGCGGCGTGATGTGCCACACCGGCCAGTGCGGCTGGTGCGAATGCGAGGTCGATGGCCGTCCGAGCGTCCGGTCGTGCCAGGTCCCTGTCCGTGACGGGCTCATCGCCCGGAGCGAGCATGCCTGGCCGTCCGTCGGGCGAGACCTATTCGGCCTGCTCGACATGGG
>DATBMM010000224.1:0-7138 GCA_036554825.1 Candidatus Limnocylindrales bacterium | reverse complement strand
GGTATATGTGCTCACCCCACTTCTCCCATCACAGATGCGAGGATGGCGCGGGCCTCCTCGAACGTCGGGGCACGCGGGGAATTCCTGATCGCGGCATCGTCGATCGCGTCCTGGGCGACGACGTCGAGCATCGCGTCGTCGAAGCCGATGGCGCCGAGTCGGTGGCGCTGGCCGACCGTCGTCAGGAACCGGCGTAGCGCCCCGATCGCCGCTCCGGCGGCCGTCGCCGGATCCTCGGTCGTGCTGGCCGCTTTCAAGGCCACGCCGACGAGTGCCAGCTCGCGATCGCGTAGCCCGCTCTCCTCCGCGTAATAGGCCAGCACCTCGGGGAGCACCACGGCCAACGCCGTCCCGTGCGCCAGCCGGCCGCGTGTCCCGAGCGCGTGGCCCAGCGCATGGACGAGGCCGACGCCGGTACCGCTCGCCTGCCCCACCCCGGCGAGATGCGCGGCCATCAGCATCTGCGAGCGCGCCTCGAGGTCGGAGCCGTCCGCGATTGCCCTCGGTAGCCACTCGGCGACGGTCCGGATCACCGCGATCGCCATGGCCTCGGCGAACGGGTTCCCGTTCCTCGACAGCAGCGACTCGAGCGAATGCGTCATGGCGTCGACGCCGGTCGCGGCGGTCACGCCCGGCGGCAGGCCCACTGTCAGGAGCGGGTCGAGGATCGTGGTCACCGGCAGCAGCGAGGGATGGCCGATGTAGTCCTTCCGGCCGATCTCCTCGTGCGTGATGACCGCGAACGGGTGCGCCTCCGAGCCCGTGCCAGCCGTCGTCGGGATCGCGACGATCGGCCGGCCGGGAGCAAGATCCGCGCCGTCGTACTCCAGCTCCCAGAGTGTCCGGTCGTTCGCCGCGCACAGGGCCATGGCCTTCGCGGCATCCATCGCCGACCCCCCGCCGAGCGCGACGATCGCGGTGCCGTCGATACCGAAGCTGCGGAGCACGCCGGCGCCGTGCTCGACCGTCGCCCCGGACGGATTCGGTTCGACCTGGCTGAAGACGGTGGCGGGCATCGGCCCGAGCGCGACGGTCACGGTGGCGAGGATGCCGGCAGCGTCGATCCCGGGGTCGGTGACGACGAAGGCGCGCGTCCCGCCGGCCTTCGACACGACCTCGGGCAGCCGGGCGACCTCGCCGGCCCCGAACAGCACGCGGTTGCGCAGCGTGATCTCGATGCGCCGCTCCGCCAGACCGGTCACGTCGAGCGCCTCAGCCGAGGACCTCCAGGACCTGGTCGAGGCTGGTATCGCGCCGGATGGTCAGCCAGCGTCGACAGCCGGCCGCGTGGAACCAGCGCTCGGTCGTCTCGCCGTCGGGATTGTCGAACAGCCAGACCTCGTCGAAGTCTCGGTCGTCCGGGTCGCGGACGGTGGCGGGCACGTCGCGCAGCTCCCCGCCGTATGAGAACTCCTCGAGCGGGCGGCGCCCGCAGCGGGGACAGTCGAGCCAGAGCATCAGCATGACCCCCGCATCAGCGCGTCCCCGCCGAACCCTGGTCGGCCATCGCGTGGTCGCGCCGGAAGCGGTCGAGGGCGAAGGCCGAGATCAGCTCGGGTGTCCGGCCCGTGGCGATCAACTCGGCCATCGCTTCCCCGCCGGCCGGGATCGCCTTGAAGCCCCATGTCCCCCAGCCGGTGGTCACGAGGAATCCGTCGACGCCGGTGAAGCCCATGATCGGCGAGAAGTCGACCGAGATGTCGCAGATACCCGCCCACGTCCGGAGGATCCGCATGTCGCGCAGGAAGGGCAGGATCCGGGTGATCTTGTGGGCGTAGCCGCGGAGCGCCGCGAACGACGATTGGCGCGAGTACGACGGCTGCGCGTCGAACTCCGCGCCGATGAGCATCTGGCCGCGTTCCGTCTGGGACACGTAGCAGTTGAGCTCGGTGCTGGCGACGATCGGGCCGAAGCCCTGCGCGTAGTCGTTGGTGACGAACGCGTGCAACGGGTGGGTCCGGATCGGCAGCCTGACCCCGGCCTGGGCCGCCAGCGCGGTGATGCGCCCGCCGACCGCCGACACGACGACGCCGGCCGAGATCTGGCCACGGGCCGTCTCCACGCCCACGACCCTGTCGCCATCGCGGAGCAGGCCGGTCACCGGCGTGTGCTGGACGATGTGGACGCCGCGCTTCGCCGCGCCCGAGGCGTATGCCCATGCGACCCGGTCGTGCCGCGCCGTGGCGGCCTCGAGGTGGTGCGACGCGCCCAGCACCGGGTAGCGGCGCCCGCCGGTGAGGTCGATCTGCGGGACCAGCTCCTTGATCTCGGCCGGCGTCACCATCACGGTCTTCGCCCCGGCGGCGGTGTTCATCGCGGCCCGCGCGCGCTCGGTCCGCAACGCCATCTCGGTGTGGGCCATCCAGAAGATGCCCTTGGTCTGGTGGAGGATCGCCGCCCCGACCTCGTCCTCCAGCGCGCGGTACATCTCGAGCGAGTGCTGGTAGAAGCGGATGGCCTCCGGCAGGCCGTAGTTGGCGCGGATGATCGTCGTGTTCCGCCCGGTGTTGCCCGAGGCGATGTAATCGGCCTCGATGACGGCCACGTTCGTGATGCCGTGTCGCGTCGCGAGGTAGTACGCGGTCGACAGACCGTGCCCGCCGCCGCCCACGATGACGACGTCATACGCGTCCTTCGGCTCGTCCCAGCGCAGGTCCGGCAGCGTGGCGACGTACCCGCCGGCGACGCCCGTCCTCATGGCATGACCGGCAGGCGCGACAGGAGATCGTCGAGATAGGCGGCCATCACGAAGACCGTGGCTGCCCCGGTCGAATCGATGTAGAGCTTGGCCGGGACGCCCGCGATATTGCCCTGGCAGAACGCCGGCCGCTCTGCCGGCACCGGCCATTCGATGCGCGGCAGCACGACGTCGATGAACTCGTCGACCGGGAACATGATCGCGACGAAGCCCACCTCGGGCTCGACGACCGCGTGCGGGTCGTCGATGTGGACGCCGGTCGCGCCGATCGCCAACGCCTCGTCATGCGCCAGGCGCAGGACGAGCGGCTCGAAGTCGTCGGGGCCTGAGTCCTGCCACGCGGCGGCGTCGAGGGCGGCTGGTGCGGCGACCGCCCGGACGCCGGGCGCCCTAAGCACGTGCACGAGCGCCCTCCGGGTCGTAGAACGGTGTTGGCGTGACGACGGCCTCGCGCCCGTCGATCTCGACCTTGTCGGGGAACGGCTGCCGCTTGATCCAGCCGAGCATCACGGTCTTGCGCAGCACCGGGGAGGCCCAGCTCCCCGATACGTGCCCGACGATCTGGTCATCGACCAAGATCGGCGTGCCCTCGACCGGCGCCTCGCCCCGCATCGTGAAGCCATGCAGGAGTCGATGATCGGGCTCCTTGCTGGTCCGCTCGAGCGCGGCCCGCCCGATGAACGCCGGCTTGTCCATCCTCGCCGCCCAGCCCATCCGCACGCGTCGCGGCGTGCTGTCGAGCTCGGTATCCATACCGATGATGATGTGGCCCTTCTCGAGCCGAAGCCCGAACAGCGCCTTCAGGCCGTGCGGCCGGACGCCGAGGTCCTCGCCGAGCGACATGAGCGCCCGCCACAACTCGACCGACCGGTCGACGGGGTGATGCAGCTCCCACGACGCCTCGCCGGTGAACGACAGGCGCATGACGTGGCACGGCACACCGGCGACGTCGGCGTGGGCATGACCGAGGAAGGCCGGCGGATCCGCCAGCCCGGCGCGAAGCAGCAGCTGTCGAGCGAGCGGCCCCGTGACGTTGATCGCGGCCAGCGACATCGTGCGGTCCATGACGTTGACGCGGAGGCCCCACGTCTCGGCCCAGTCGCGGACCCACATCTCCGCATTGGCGGCACCGCCCGACGTGAACGTCAGGACGAATCGGGTGCGGTCCTCCCGGAGGATCATCCCGTCGTCCATGATGTGGCCGCGCTCGTTGAGCAGCAGCGCGTAGCGGGATCGGCCGGGCTTGATGTCGGCCACATGACAGGGGTAGAGCCGCTCCAGGAAGGCGACCGCGTCCGGCCCGCTCACGACCAGCTTCCCGAGCGTGCTCACGTCGCCGATCGACACCCCCTCGCGGACGGTCCAGTACTCGGCGATCGGGTCGCCGTAGTGCCATGGCCGCCACCACCCGCCGAACCGATCGAGCCGGCCACCGAGCCCCAGGTGCTCGTCGTGCAGCGGCGTCCGACGGAACGCGTCGACGTACGTGTCGGCGGCTGCCTCGGCCAGGGTGATCTGGCGCGATGCCGGTCGAGCCGTGAAGGGCGGTGGCACCTCGCCGGTGCGCGCCGCGATCCAGGCCCGGACCTGCGGCAGGCAGGCTGCACCCTGGCAGGTGCCCAGGCAGGCCAGGCTCGCCCGCTTCAAGAGCTCGATCTCCTGGAAGCCGCGGTCCCACGCGGTCTGCAGGTCATCGACGGTCGTGCCGTTGCAGGCGCACACGATGCCCGCGGTCGGCGCGGCTGGCAGCTCGGCCTCCTGCGCGACGGACCCGACCGCGCTCAGCGGCAGCTCCCCGGCCATCCGCACGAGGACGTCACGTGGCGCCATCCCGAGACCGACGATGACGGTGTCGCACGGCGTGGTCGTCTCGGCCCCGATCCAGTCGTCGGCGGTGACGACCGCGCGGACGCGTCCCCGATCGTCGCCCTCGATCCGGATCAGCTGGCCCGCGACGGGCGTGCACGGGACGCCGGGTGGCGGCGTGCCGATGGCGACGGCAGCGCCGAGCGCGATCCCGGCGGCATGCATCCGGTGGGCCGCCCGGCTCGTGATCACACCCTCGAGGTCGGTGCCAGGGACGGCGGGATGGAACTCGGCGGCACCGGTCGCGACGACGATCTCCCTCGGGTAGACGTGGAGCATCAGGGTCGGGGTGCGGACCACGACGAGCGGGCCCGGGTAGATGCCGACCACCTCGTCGCCCTCCTCGGCGTCGAGGACGAGCACACGCTTGCCGGCCTTCTCGGCGGTCGCGGCCGCTTCCCGGCCGGCATCGCTGCCCCCGATGACCGCGACATCGACGTGGGCGCGCAAGACCTCGATCCCCGGCCCGGCGAGCGAGGCCGTGAGGTCCGGGCCCGACACGGCGGGGAGCGGCGGCAGCCCGTCGGCCGGATGGCGGACGACCGACAGACCCGGGCGCGCCCGCTGCTGACAGGTCCGCACGTAGGCGACGCCGTCGACCTCGGCGAGGCAGTTCCCGCAGTCGCCGGTCAGGCAGAGCGTCCCGGGTCCGGCCGGCGTCGAACCCGTCCGCAGGATGGCCAGGGCGACCGAGTCCGTGGCCGCGAACGGCACCGGCTCGCCGTCGACGACGATGCGGCCCGCTTCGGCGACCCGCGTCGACCCCTGACGGTCGGTCACTGGCGCATCCTCGCCCCGGTCGGGTCGAACAGTGGTTCGGGCTGGAGGCGGGCAGGCCGGCGCCGGCCGATGATCTCGACCTCGAAACGGCCGCCTTCGGCGTCCGACGCGCCGCCATCGATCGCCGATTCGTCACCGCGGCTGCTTGTCTTCACCGCGGCGAGCTCCGTCGGCACGTAGCCCAGCGCGATCGATTCCTTGACGTGGTGGCCGTAGCCGCCCGAGGTGATCCAGCCCACGACCTGCCCGTCGTGCCACACCGGCTCGTCGCCGATCACATCCGCCGGGTCGTCCGGGTCCGGCTCCACCACGAACGTCACGAGGCGTCGCTTCGGGCCGGTCCCGACCTCCGCCTCGTAGGCGGCTCGGCCGATGAACTCGTGGTCGAGCTTGACGTACCGGTCGATGCCGGCCTCCGGGACCGAGTAGATCGGCCGGTACTCGCGGAACCAGGTGCCGTAGCTCTTCTCCAGTCGCAGCGACATCAGCGCCCGGATCCCGAACAGCCGCAGCCCGTGCGGCTCACCGGCCTCGACGATCCGGTCGTACAGCGCGCGCTGGTGCTCGGGCGCGACCCACAGCTCGTAGCCCAGGTCGCCGGCGTAGTTGAGGCGGGCGACGTGGGCGGGGATCATCCCGAGGTCGACCCGGCGGAACGTCATGAAGGGGAAGGCCTCGGTCGACAGATCGAGGTCTGGCGCGACCGCGGATAGGACGTCGCGCGATCTCGGTCCGGCGATGGACAGGCCGGTCAGGCCCAGGCCGAGCACCTCGAACCGCACCGAGTCGTCATTCGGCAGGTGGTGCCGGAACCAGCGCGAGTGGTGGACCTCCGCCGGCAGCGACCCGAACAGGTGGAATTCGGCCGCTTCGCTCGCGCGCGCAACCGTGAACTCCCCGACGATCCGGCCCGACTCGTTGAGCATCGCGGTCAACGTGATCCGGCCAGGTTTCGGCATGCGCTGAGTCAGCAACGACGACAGCCACGCTTCGGCGCCCGGACCGGTCACACGGTATTTGGCGTAGTTCGAGATCTCGGTCATGCCGACCCGCTCGCGGACGGCGGCCACCTCCTCCGCGACGCACTCCCACGCGTTGGAACGCCGGAAGGTCACGTCCTCCTTCGGCTCGAGGCCGGCCTTCTGGAACCAGAGCGCGTGCTCGAGCCCGAACATCGAGCCCCACACGGCGTTGGCGGCCGTGAGCCGGTCATAGACCGGCGTCGTGAGCAATGGCCGGGCGGCCGGCAGCTCCTCGTTCGGGAACGTGATCCGGAATCGGCGTCGGTAGTTCTCCTGCACCTTGGCGTTCGTGTAACCGAGGGTCGCGTAGTCGCCGTACCGGGCCACGTCCATGGCCCAGATATCCATCCCCGAGTCGCCGTGGTCGCCGGCCGTCATCCAGTTCGCGAGCGCCAGCCCGACGCCGCCACCCTGCGACAGTCCGGCCATCACCGCACAGGCGACCCAGTAGCCGCGCAGCCCGCGGATCGGCCCGACCAGCGGGTTGCCGTCGGGCGAGAACGTGAACGGGCCGTTGACGACGCGTCGGATGCCGGTCGTGTGCATCGGCGGGTAGTGCTTGAACGCGACCGATAGCTCGGGCGTGATCCGATCGAGCTGGGGCTTGAGCAGCTGCGACCCGAAGTCCCACGGCGTCTCGCGCGGCGACCAGGGAACGCACGCCTGCTCGTACGTGCCCATGAGCATCGCGCCGCCTTCTTGGCGGATGTAGATCTCGCCGGCGAAGTCGAGCGCCATCGGCATCTCGTGCCCGGTCTTGGCGACCTGGGCG
>DATBMM010000200.1:0-4091 GCA_036554825.1 Candidatus Limnocylindrales bacterium | reverse complement strand
GCCGTTCGCCTTCGGCCACCTCGGCAAGCCCGTCCTCGAGCTGCTCTCGACGGTCGGTGGCGGGCTCGCCTATGGGTGGCTGGCGTGGCGCACGCGATCGATCCTGTGGGGGTCGATCGCGCACGTCTACATCCTGAGCCTCGTGACACTGGCGGCGGCCGACGCTGCTGCGCGGTGACCGGCTGACCTGCCCCTCCGCCGTGACCGCGGTCGGGAGCCAGCGACTCCGGCACTCCGAACTTCGAGACGACCGCGGACGCCAGCTTCGACCCGGTCCTGTCTGGCAGGCACGCCAGCGCTCCGTCCGACGCCTTGACCCTAGGCTCGCGCCGCCCCTGCGGCGCCCCAGCGCTTCACCTCGGCATCGAGGTCGAGCGGCATGACGGCACCCTTGTGCTCGAACTCACCCCATGCCTCGCGGGGGACGCGCCACATGATCTCGAACTCATTGCCGTCAGGATCGACGCCATAGAGCGACTTGCTCACGCCGTGGTCCGACATCCCGCCGAGTGCCCGCTCGTCCGACAGCGTCCTGGCCGCCGCGGCGAGGTCGTCGATCGTCGGGACCTCCCACGCAAGGTGGTAGAGCCCGACCGACCCACGAGCCGGCCGTGGCGCATCCGGCCCGACCGAGAACAGCCCGAGGTCGTGGTGGTTGTCCCCTTGCGCGGATCGCATGAAGACGGCCCGCCCCCCGAACGCGCTCTCGACGATCTGAAACCCGAAGACTCGGCCATAGAAGTCGGCCGCCTTCGTGGCGTCGCGGACGTACAGCACGGCGTGGTTGAGGCGGGCGACCGGGATGCTCATCAGCGGCCTCGAGTCTGTTCGGCTCCGCCAGAGGCGCCGGCCGCGGGCGCGCCGACGAGCTTCCAGCCCGACTGCCAAGTGCCCCCGTTCACGATGTTGAGCGCCATGTTCAGGAACGCCAGTGCTTCGAGCTGGCGGGCGCGGACGAGCGGTCCGACGTCGATCGGGCGCAGTCCGATGCCACGCACCAGCTCGAGGACAGTGGCCTTGGCGGAGGCGTCATCGCCCGCGACGTAACCGTCGAGCTGCAGGCCATCGGCCGTCGGGTCGGCCTGGCGCGACGCGAAGAGCGTGTTGAACGCCTTGACGACCGGGCTGTCGGGCAGCAGCTCGGCGACGACCTCGGCGTTGGACGACGTCGTGTCGATGTCCGGTCCGGCCTCGCCGAACGAGATCCGGTTGGTGACGTCGACGACCGGCTTGCCGGCCGCCGGCCCGGCGATGTCCTGGGCGACCGACGCGATGTCGCCGAACCCGACGGCCGGGATGACCACATCCGCCGCGGCGGCCGCCTGTGCATTTCCCTCCGCGACCCGGGCGCCCGTGGCCTGAGCCGCCTGCTGCGCGTCCTCCGGGTCGCGGGACGTGATGATGACCTCGTGGCCGGCGCGGCCGATCGAGGTGGCGAGGGCTGTGCCGACGTTGCCGGCTCCGATGATCGCGACCTTCATCGCGGGGATCCTCCGTTCCGCCGGTCTCTCCCGGCTGTCGTTGCTCGTGCAACCATATGCCGGTGTTACACTACTGTCAATATCCGTTGTATGAGGGCAAACTCGCATGGACTCGGCAAGCGTCGCGACAGCGCCCACGACGGCGCGCCTCGCGGTCGGATCACAGATCCGCCGCTGGCGCACGGCTCGCGGCCGGACGCTCGCACAGGTCGCGTCGGCGACCGGTCTCAACGTCGGCTACCTGTCGCAGATCGAAAACGACAAGGCCTCGCCCTCGCTTGCGGTCCTCGGCCAGGTCGCGGACGCGCTCGACGTCCCGGCGGCGTGGTTCCTCATGGCCGACGTCCCGGCGCCGACCGTCATCCGCGCCGGTGAGCGGCCGGTCGTGCAGACCGAGCTCGGCCGGCTCGAGCACGTCGATGGTCGGGCGTCGCGGGACGTCACGATCGTCGAGGCCACGGCCCGACCCGGGAGCCGCGTCGGGCTCCATGCCCATCCGGGCGACGAGCACCACCTCATCCTGCGAGGCCGGATCCGGGCTGCACAGGGCGAGCACGCCGTCGAGCTGGGCCCGGGCGACTACCTGCGCTGGGACGGGTCGGTGCCCCATGAGGCCGAGGTGATCGGGGACGAGGAGGCCTCGCTGCTCATCGTCCGGATCCGACCCCGGGACTGACGTCCCGGCCCGAAGATTGACGTCGGCACGCATCCCGGGTCGTACCATCCAACGCGTGACACGCCGTGCGGTGACATACGCGAGCTACCTACGGGTCCCGGAGCTGTTATCGCTCCAGGTCGAGCGCTCGACGGGACCGGACGGACCCGAGCACGACGAACTGCTGTTCATCGTCGTCCACCAGGTCTACGAGCTGTGGTTCAAGTCGCTCGGCCACGAGCTCCAGGGTGTGCAGCTCGCGCTCGAGGACGGGGATACGGACCGCGCCCTTCACCTCCTGAACCGCGTCCTGAAGATCCTCAAGACCCTCGTCGCCCAGGTCGACGTGCTCGAGACCATGACACCCCTCCAGTTCCTGTCCTTCCGCGATCGGCTCGACTCGGCATCGGGCTTCGAGTCGGCTGGGTTCCGGGCCATCGAGGCGATGCTCGGCTCGCGCGACCAGGCCGCGGTGGAGGCGCAGCCGGATGGGTCGGCGGCGCGACGGACGATCGAGGACGCCCAGGCGACGACCTCGGTCTGGGATTCGTTCCTGGGCTACCTCGCGGAGCGCGACCTGCCGATCCCGGCGGACGCGACGGCACCCGACGAGCGGGTCCAAGAGGTGCTCATCACGGCCTATCGCGAGGACCCCGACGCCGCGCTCGTCGCCGAGCGGTTGGTCGACCTCGACGAGGGCATCCAGGAGTGGCGCTATCGCCACGTGAAGATGGTCGAGCGGACGATCGGCACCAAGCGCGGCACCGGTGGCTCGAGCGGGGTCGAGTACCTGCGCGGCACGCTGTTCCGACCGGCCTTCCCCGATCTGTGGGAGATCCGCTCCAGGTTATGACCAGGGTTCCGAGGGGTTAGGCGGCGGCCTCCCAGACGAGGCCGAGCCGGCGGCGGCTGCGGACCGACGGGCTGACACCCGCGTGGAACACCGCGACCGCCAGAGCGCCGACGGCCTTCTCCTGGCCCGCCGCGAAGGCCAGCCCGAGGACGGCGGCGCCGTCGCGCACCTCGCTCCGGCGGACCTCGACCTGGACCTCGATCGGTCCCGACGGCAACTCCAGCGTGAGCCACAGCTCCCCGGCTCCCGCCTCGACCCGGCCGGGCACCCGGATCCGTGCCCCGCTGACCGACAGGTCGAGCAGGTCGCCGCGCAGCCCGGCCAGTCGGACGGGAACGTGGACCGGCAGCCGTGTGCCCGCCCTCCGGTTGCCGGCGAACCGCGATGAGCGGATCCGTCCGATGGCCGCCAGCAGGAGGGCGAGGTTGAGGGCCATGAAGACCGCGGCCCCGATGGCCGCCCACGGCGTGCTGTAGCTGATCGGCGACAGGCCGAGAAGCGTGGCCGTGAACCACACGAGACCGAGCGACGATGCGGCGGCCAGGACCGATAGCAGACGCGGCACCGGTGTCCGCTGGCCGCCGGCGGCGCTCCGCCCCTTGGGCGTGACTCTGAAGGTCGCGGCGCGTTCTGGCCAGATGAGGGCGAGGGTCGCCGGCAGCACCGCCGGCATCCGAAGGATCTCGAACAGGACTGACAGGATCGGCGGGTAGTAGCCACGGGCGAGCAGCCGGAGCGCGACGAACTGGATGCCGAGCGTCGCCAGGAAGAACGGACCGAAGATCTCGCCCGGTGCGTCGATCGGCACGGCGCCGGTGGCGACCACGGCGAGCGGGATCGTGATGTAGGCGAACGTCCGCCAGCTGTCGAACCACCCGAACAGCGTCGTCATGAACGCGAGCCGCTGGCCCATCGTCAGGCCAGGCGCGAAGAGCGGGTTCTCGCGGCGGAGCACCTGCATGGCGCCGAGGGCCCAACGGTTGCGCTGGATGAGGTACGCCGTCGCGTCGTCGGGGGCCAGACCGCGCGCGACGACCTCGTTGTGGTACGCGCCGGTCCAGCCCTTGCGGTACATGCGGATCGTGGTGTGGATGTCCTCGGT
>DATBMM010000198.1:0-5508 GCA_036554825.1 Candidatus Limnocylindrales bacterium | reverse complement strand
GGGGCCGCGGCGATGGTCAACAACCTCGACTGGCTCGGCGAGCTGTCCCTCATCGACTTCCTGCGCGACACCGGCAAGCACTTCACGGTGCCGTACATGCTCGGCAAGGACTCCGTGCAGGTCCGGCTCGATCGCGGGCTGTCCTTCACCGAGTTCAGCTACATGCTGCTCCAGGCGTACGACTTCTGGCACCTCCACCGCACGATGGGTGTCGAGCTGCAGATGGGCGGCGCCGACCAGTGGGGCAATATCACGGCCGGGCTGGAGCTGATCCGTCGGACGAGCGGGGTGGGCGAGGATGCGCCCGAGCAGCCCGCCCACGGGCTGGCCTACAGGCTGCTGCTGTCGCCGTCCGGATCGAAGTTCGGGAAGAGCGAATCGGGTGACGCGATCTGGCTGGATCCGCGTCGGACGACGCCGTTCGCGTTCTACCAGTACTGGCTCAACGCCGACGACCGCGATGTCGCCACGTACCTGCGCTGGTTCACCGAGTTCGACCGCGAGCGCATCGAGGAGCTCGAGGCTGCGCTCGCCTCACGACCCGAGGGTCGCGAGGCCCAGCGGGCCCTGGCTCGCGACATCACGGCACGCACCCATGGCGAGGCGGCGGCGGCGGGGGCCGAGGCCGACAGCGAGGCGCTGTTCTCCGGTGACCCGATCGCCGACCCGGACATGCTTCGATCGTTGTACGAGTCGACCGGCGGTTTCACATTCACGCCCGATGCCCTGCAGGGCGGTGTGCTGCTCCTCCTGGCCGATTCGGGGGTGGTCGCGTCGCGTGGCGAGGCCCGTCGGCTCATCGCCGGCGGAGGCGTCACGGTCAACGGAAGACGGATCACCGATCCGGTCGAGATCCCGGAACTGGTCGGCGGCGAGTGGCTCGATGTGCGGCTCGGCAAGCGCCGCCGCGAGATCGGGCGACTGCGAACGGACTGAGGTGCTCGGGCTCGGCGCGGCGTTCCTGGCCGGGCGATCCGGCCTCCGCGCCGTTCTTCATCGGGTCGTCTTCCTGTCGATCCCCGTGCCCGTCTGCTACGTGCTGGGCCTGTACGGCGGGTTGCTCCTGGTCGTTTGGAGTTCGTTCGGCAGCTCGGCGAGACGAGGAAAGGAACCAGCTAGCGAGCCGACTCGAAGTCCCTGACCGCGGCGACCAGCCGGTCATCCTGCTCGGGGCTGCGGACCGTGAGCCGCAGGTGGTCGGCGAGCGGATGGGACTCTGGGAACGTGCGCGGTACGAGGCCCCGGCGCAGGAGCGCTTCGGCGGCGGACGCCGCCCGGTGGACCGACCCGAGGTCGACGAGTACGAAGTTCGTGGTCGATGGCCCGACCGACCAGCCGGCGTCGGTCAGCGCGGCGCGGAACCGCTCCCGCTCGGCCGAGACGCGCGCGACGTTGGAGGTCGCCAGGTCGTCGTCGAGCAGCGCCTCGGTGACGACCGTCACGGACACCGTCGACACCGAGCCCGGTGGCCGTATCGGGTTCATCCGCGCCACGAGCTCCGGGCGGGCGATGGCAAACCCGACCCGCAACCCGGCCATGGCGTACGCCTTGCTCGCGGTCCGGATCACGATCAGCTGGGGGTGGGCGGTTCGCAGTTCCGCCAGCGACCGGCCGGCGAACTCGGCATAGGCCTCGTCGACGACGACGATCGGCGCCGGGCGGCCATCCGCGGCGGCGTCCGCCTCGATGAGGCCAAGCAACGTCTCGATCGCGCCGTCCGGCTCCGGGAGCGCCGTCGGGTTGTTCGGTGAACAGAGCCACAGCAGCGCGGCGTCCCGGGCCGCCTCGCGCACCGCTGGCAGGTCGAGGGCGTAACCCTCACCCGGTCCGAGCCGGGGCACCGGCACGGCGATCGCGCCACGCTGCTCCGTGATGACGCGGAACATGGCGTAGGTCGGGATCGGGATGACTGCGCGCGAGCCCTCGACCAGGAAGGTCTTGCCGATGACGTCGAGGATCTCGTCGGCGCCGGCCCCGACGACCAGCTCGTCGACCCCCACGCCGTAGCGGGCGGCCGCCGCCTCGACCAGGCGGCGGTAGTCGGCCGGCGGGTACTCCGACAGCGACACGTGGAAGCGACCGGCCGACATCACCCGCTGGGCGAGCTCCGGTGGGACCGGCGCGGTGTTCAGGTCGAAGCGGATGACGTCCTCGATGGGCACGCCGTAGCGAGCGGCGACTTCCTCGTTCGTCGCCTCCCAGGTGTAGGCCGCCGGCTGGTTCGGCGTCGAGAACGTGACGGGCGTCGGGCTCATCGAGCTGGAGGCGGCGGCCGACGGGTCGACGGGATCAGTGCCCGCCGTGGCCCGCCTCGACGGTCTTGCGATGCTCGGCGATGACCTTCTCGGCGAGGTGGGAGGGCACGTCCTCGTAGTGGTCGAGCGTCGCGGTGAACGAGCCCCGCCCCTGGGCCAGCGAGCGCAGCTCCGTGGCGTACGAGAACAGCTCGGCCTGCGGCACGTGTGCGGTGATGATCTGCATCCCGCCGTCGCTGTCCATGCCGAGCACCCGCCCGCGCCGGCCGTTGAGATCGCGGTTGACCTCACCCATGTACGCCTCGGGGATCCGGATCTCGACGAGCATGATGGGCTCGAGAAGCGCCGGCTTGGCCTGCTGGACGCCCTCCTTGAGCGCCATCGAGGCAGCGATCTTGAACGACAGCTCGTTCGAGTCGACCGTGTGGAACGAGCCGTCGTACAGGGTGGCCTTGAAGTCGGAGAGCGGATAGCCGGCGAGGACGCCCTCGGCGGCGGCTTCGCGGATGCCCTTCTCGACGCCGGGGAAGAAGCCCTTGGGCACCGATCCGCCGACGATCCGCTCGGCGAACTCGACGCCGCCATCGGGGTTCGGCTCGAGCTCGAGCCACACGTCGCCGAACATGCCATGGCCGCCGGTCTGCTTCTTGTATCGGCCGTGGACCTTGGTCGTCCCGCGGATCGTCTCCTTGTACGGGACCTTTGGCACGTGGGTCTGGATGGCCGCGCCGAACTTGCGCTTGAGACGCTCCAGGATCACCGCCGTGTGGGCCTCGCCCATGGTCCGCAGGACCTGCTCACCGGTCGCGGTGCGTTCGAGCCGGACGGTCGGGTCCTCCTCGAGCAAGCGGGCGAGGGCCGGACCCATCTTGTCGAGGTCCTGCTTGGACACCGGCTCGATGGCGACCACGAGCGACGGCGGAGGGAACTCGAGCGGGGGGAGCTTCAGCGGCTTCTCTTTGGTCCCGAGCGTGTCGCCGGTCTCGGTGACGGCCAGCTTCGCGACCGCGCCGATCTCGCCCGCCTTGAGCTCGCCGATCGGCTCCTGCTCCTTGCCGTGCAGCAGGAGCAGCTGACCGATCCGCTCATCCTCGTCGCGGGTGGTGTTCCAGACATGCGCCTGGGAGCGCAGCGTGCCGGACAGGACGCGCAGGTAGGTGAGCCGGCCGACGATCGGGTCGGCGGTGGTCTTGAACACGCGCACCAGGAGCGGCCCGTTCTCGTCCGCCGGCACCTCGACCGTATCGCCGGCCTTGTCGGTCGCCTGCACCGGGGCCTCGTCGGCCGGGGAGGGGAGGTAGCGCGTGAACGCGTCGAGCAGCGCCTGGAGCCCGATGCCCTTGGTCGCCGACCCGACCAGCACCGGAGCGAGGACGCTCTCCTTGACGCCCTTACGCAGGCACGCCTCGAGCTCTGGGTCGGACACCTCCTCACCCTCGAGGTACTTGACGAGGACGTCGTCGTCCGCCTCGGCGGCCGCCGCGAGGAGCTGGTCGCGTCGGGCGTCGACCTCCCCGGCGAGCTCATCGGGGATGGGGATCTCGACCTCCTTCGAGCCATCCCAGTGGAACGCCTTGCGGTGGACGAGATCGACGTAGCCGTCGAACGACTCGGCAGCACCGATCGCGACCTGCAGCGGGGCGATCTTGTCGCCGAATGTGGCTCGGAGCGCGTCCAGCGCCGCCATCGGGTCGGCGTTCTCGCGATCGGACTTGTTGATGAAGAAGCAGGCCGCGCGTCCGGTCGAGCGACCGAGGGCCACCGCCTGCTCGAGCCCCGCTTCGATCGGCGCCGTGGCGTCGACCACGAACAGCGCGCCGTCGACCGCCGCGAAGCCCTCGATCATGTCGGCCACGAAGTCGGGGTAGCCGGGCGTGTCGACGAGGGAGATGCGCGTGCCGTCGTACTCGAACGTGCCGACCGCAAGGCCGAGCGACTCACGGCGCTTCTGCTCCTCGGGTTCGAAATCGAGATGCGCCGTCCCGTCATCGACCTTGCCGAGCCGAGGGATCGCACCGGCCCGGAAGAGCAGTTGCTCGGCGAGCGTCGTCTTCCCGCCACCCGCGTGACCGGCCAGGACGACGCTTCGAAGGTGGGGCAGATCGACGCTCTTCATCGTCATCGGGTCGACGGTCCTCCTGCGATGCCGAAAGGGGCCGGACGAGGCTCGGGGAGCGGGGTCGGGCCATCATAGTCGGCTATACTCCGCGCCGCGATGTCCGGTCATTCCAAGTGGTCGACGATCAAGCGCCAGAAGGGCGCGAACGACGCCAAGCGGGGGGCGATCTTCACCAAGGTCGCGCGCGAGATCTCCGTCGCGGCCCGCCTTGGCGGCGCCGATCCCGATGCCAATTACCGGCTTCGGCTGGCCATGGAGAAGGCGCGCTCGGTCAATATGCCGGCCGACAACATCAAGCGCTCGATCGAGCGGGCGACCGGTGGCGGCGACGGTGACCAGTACGAGGAGATCGTCTACGAGGGCTACGGCCCGGGCGGCGTCGCGCTCCTCGTCGAGGCGCAGACCGACAACCGCAACCGCACGGCGGCCGAGGTGCGCTCGATGTTCACCAAGGCCGGCGGACAGCTCGCCGGTTCGGGCGCCGTCGCGTGGCAGTTCGAGCCGCGTGGCCTGATCACGGTGGCCCGCAACGGCATCGATGCCGATGAGGTCGCGCTGACCGCCATCGACGCCGGCGCCGAGGACGTCGACACCGACGACGAGGAGGCGATCGAGATCTTCACGTCGCCTGGCGACCTCGAGCGCGTGCGCGCGTCGCTGGAGAGTGCCGGCGTGGCCGTTGAGTCGGCCGAGTCGACGATGATCGCGAAGCAGACCGTCGAGCTCGACGCGGCGAAGGCGCGCCAGGCGTTGCGACTGGTCGAGCAGCTCGAGGATCTCGACGACGTCTCTCGGGTGACGGCCAACTTCGACATCCCCGAGGAGCTATTCGCCGAGGTCGCCGGGTGATCGTCCTGGGGATCGACCCTGGGACCGCCGCGCTGGGATACGGGATCGTCGAGTCGAGCCGGGGGCGGCTGCGCGCGATCGATCATGGCTGCCTCGTCACCTCACCCGACGCGCCGCTGCCCGACCGCCTGCTCGCGGTCCACGCGCTGGTCTCGGAGTTGATCGCTGTTCACGCGCCGACGATCGTCGCGATCGAGCGGCTGTTCTTCTCGCGCAATGCGCAAACCGCGTTCGGGGTGGGGCAGGCACGCGGTGTGGTGCTGCTGGCCGCCGCCCAGCACCGAG
>DATBMM010000184.1:0-7997 GCA_036554825.1 Candidatus Limnocylindrales bacterium | reverse complement strand
CCACCACCCGACTCGATCCGGGACGCGACGAGCGGCATGCCCCGATCGAACGCGGCGGCTAGATCGAGCTCGGCCATCGGCTGGGTGAGCCGGACGGCGACCGTCGCCCGCGGTTCGAGCTCGACGATCTCCGGATCGGTCATCGCGGTTCCTCCTCGTCGGTGAAGCGCGTCTGCTTGACGACGCGGCCCCCGCGGTCGTAGGTCCGCCACACACCGATCTGCCGGCCGCGATCGAACGAGCCGGCCCGCATCAGGCTGCCGTCGGTCCGATAGAACTCCCACGGGCCATGCATCTCGCCGTCCAGGCGCGCGCCGCGGAACTTGACGTTCCCGGTCGCGTAGTGCGTCGTCTCCGCCGCAGGCTCATGGTCGCCCACCGTTCGAGTATGACGGCTGGGGCGACGCGCGATCGGCGACCGTCAAGAGTCGCCGCACTCCATCATCACCGCCGAGCTGGCTCGGGCCAGGCGGACGCGGGCGTCTTCCAGCCGGTCGAGCGGGGCGAGTCCGCGCTGGGTGATCTCGTCGTGGATGGCGTCGCTGACCCGCGTCCGCAGGCGCCCGGCCCAGCGCCGGCCGACCCAGCCCGCATGCAGCCCGAGCGATCGGGCGAGGAGATACCCGATCAGCACGGTCACGAGGAGGGCCGCGAATGGCATGGGTACCGCGCCGATGACCGGCACATCGACGCTGTCGACGAGCGGTCGTCCGAGGATCCATACCACGACCCACGCGGCCGAGACCGCGATGGCGATGGTCGCGAGCGTTTGCAGGAGGCCGAGCACGGTCCACCAGCGGCTCGTCGGCGCCTCGAGCCGGTCGAGGCCGGCGATCGCCTTGTCGACGGCCCGCTCCAGCCCCTGCCGGAGCGGTGCCGGCTCGAGGGTCGCGGCCACGGCTGGTCGGACGGACGGGCTGGCGTCCGTCAGAGCCGTACCGAGGCCGTTCCGGAGGGCCTCGACGGCCGGTCCGAGGGCTGCACGATCGCGCCACCGAAGGAGGTGACCGGTCGGATCGGCGACCTTGGTGTCGCGGCCCGAGGCGCGATAGATGAGCGACGTGAGCTTGCCCATCGGCCCGGTGCCACGTTCCCGGGCGCTGGCGCGGGTCGCGGCCACGGCCTGCCGCTGGAGGCCGGGCAGGTCGATCGCGCGGAGCACGGCGGTCGTCGCGTCGTCGATGGCGCTCGCCCGAGCCGCATCGGAGAGGAACGGCGAGTCCGGGCGGTCCGGTTCGATGCCGGCCTCGCGTGCCAGGCCACGCGCGGCGTCGACCGCCGTTGCGCCCACTCTCGCGCGGATCACCGCCTTCGACGCCGCCCCGTCGGCGAGCCAGCGCCGGAGCTCCTCGAGATCGGCTTCCGGTGCCGCGGTCGTCATCAGCACCGGGACGCTCGACTGATCGGTCACCGTGAGTCGCCGAGCCAGATCGCCCTCCAGGTCCTGCCGGATGCGAGGTCGATCGGCGGCGGCCAGGCGGTCGGCCTTGTTCACGATGACGGCCTGCCGGTCCAGCCTGGGGACCCACGTCCGAAGGAAGGCGTCGTGCAGGACGGCGTCGTGGTATTTCTCGAGATCCGTCACCCAGGCCACGGCGTCGACCCGCGGCAAGAGCGCCTCGACGCGCTCCCGGTGGCTCGACGTGATCGAGTCCATGTCCGGCAGGTCGATGATCGCCACCGATCCGAGGCCGTTCGCCGCGTGTTCCCGCACGTCGCCGACCCCGAGCCAGTCCAGCACGGGCGCCAGCGAGTCGCGTTCGTTCGCCGGGATCCAGGCGACGGGCTCGCTCGTCGTGGGTCGTCGAGCCGACGCCGGGCTGACCGTCCCGCCGGCCAGCGCGTTCAGCAGGCTCGACTTGCCGACCCCGGTGCCGCCGACCAGGGCGAGCACGTATGCGTCCGACGGGAAGCCGAGCCGCCGCGTGGCGTCGGCGTGCGCCTCCCGGATCGCCTCCGTCGGGATCCCGAGCACGTCCGCGGCGTCGGCCGCCTGGAGGACCGCGTCGAGGCATCGACGCAGGGCGTCGTCGGCGTCGCGGAGCGGGGGTGTCTCCGTCCTCGGCCGCATCACGCAGGTGATGGCAGCGCGCGCACGTCGGCGGCCGCCACCCGAAGGTCGGCCACCAGGTCGCTCAGGACCCCTGGCGCTGGCAGCAGCGCGTCGAACCGTGCGCGTTCCTCGTCGAACGTCGTCGACAGAGCCTCATCGAGATGCTGCCGCGCGTGGGCGACCAGCTCGGCCATCGCGGCCTCGCCGAACAAGGCCGCCAGGACCTTCTGGTTGAGGAAGGCGGTCGCCGCCGCGACGCCCAGCTCCGCCCCGGTGATCCCGCCGGTGTGGATGAACGTGGCGAGCATGACCCCGGTCCCCATCGCGTTGACGCCGACCGCCGCGCCGCGCGCGAGCAGCCGCTTCGGGCGACCATGTGCCTGGATGTCCTCGGTGATGCTCTCGATCCAGCGCTCGAGCCGCTCCTGGAGCCGACGGTCGAAGTCGGTGGAGGGCACCCACAGCTCGGGCCGCTCTGCGATCGCCCGCCCGGCCGCCGTCGTCTCCGACCAGGACGTGGCGGTCCGCCTGGCGGCCTCCGCGGCCTGCAGCCGGGCGACGGCGATGAGGTCCTCGGTGGTCGCCGCGCGGACCTCCGCCACGGGCGCCGTCGCGGGCCGGAGCACGGCCGAGATGGCGCCACGGATCCGCCCGATGCCCTGCGAGAAGAAGCGCGTCATCTGGTCCGCGCCGACGAATGTCTGCCATTGGCGGAGCGCCTCCTCTCGCAGGAACGTGCCCCGCCCGACCTCGTGGCGGAGCCCATCCAGCGCCGTCTCGTAGGAGCGGTCGGCGATCCGCCGGAGCGCCTCGACGTCGATCGATTCGTGCTCGGCGTCATCGGCGATCCGATCGATGCTCTCGCCGAGACCTGCCAGGGAGCCGGTCAGGGCGCGGGTCGCAAGGTCGAGCCTGGCCTCGCGGTCCGCCCGCAACCGTGCGATCTCGTCGAGGACCGGTCCGATGGCCTCGCGCCGGAGGCGGTCGCCGCTCGAGTCCAGCGCTCCCTCCTCGACGGCGATGACGTCGCGGGGTGGACCGTCCTCAGTGGTCGCCTGGACGGCGCCGAGACCGGCCTCTTCGAGCAGCCGGCGGACGTCCTCGAGGACTTCGGCCTGGTCCGCGGGATCCGGCGGCATCCGGTTGACGATGACCTGGAGCGGCAGTCCACGCTCGCGCACGCGATCGAGGACACCCCACGGGACCCGGTCGGCATAGCGGGTCGCCGTCGTGACGAACAGGGCGAGGTCGGCCGCCTCGACCAGGCGGTCGGTCAGGGCACGGTTGGCGTGCTCGACCGAGTCGATGTCAGGGGCGTCGACCAGGACGAGACCCGGCTCGATCGCGGCGTCCTCGACGAAGCGGGTCTGGGACGGCGCGATGCGCGCGAACGTGCCCTCCAGCAGCGACGGACGGTCCTCCGGATGCACCAGCACGACGGCGACCCGCGTCGTGGGCCGGAGCACGCCGGTCTCGCTCGCCGCGCGGCCGGCGATGGTGTTGAAGACGGTGCTCTTGCCGGCGCCGGTCGGCCCGACCAGGACCACGAGCAGCGGCGCATCGAGCGACGCGGCGCGCACGCGGACATGCCCGGCGAGGTGATCGCCGAGTTGCGTGGCCCGCGCCATGGCCGGCTCGGTCCGCGGACGCGTGTCAAGGCGCCGCTCGGCGAGCGCCTCGAGACGCTCGACGATCGCACGCAGATCCGACGGCGCGACCCCGTTCACAGGCGCACCGTAGCCGGAAACGGGCTACGGCGGCGCATGATCAGCGGCCGTGCCCATCGCGTGCATCTGGTGACGCATCGGCTCCGACACGTGCGGGTCCCGCTCCTCACACCTTCTCGCGACCTTCGCTAGCCTAGGGTCCATGACCGAGTACATCGAGATCCGCGGCGCCCGCGAGAACAACCTCAAGGACATCACGCTCCGCATCCCGAAGCGGCAGATCACGATCTTCACCGGCGTCTCGGGTTCGGGGAAGTCCTCGGTGGTGTTCGACACCATCGCGACCGAGGCCCAGCGCCAGCTGTACGAGAACTTCTCCTACTTCATCCGCACCTTCCTGCCGCGCTTCCCGCAACCCGAGGCCGACGCGATCGAGAACCTGAGCATGGCCGTCATCGTCGACCAGAAGCGGCTCGGCGGCGGCTCCGCGTCGACGGTCGGGACGGTCACCGACATCTTCACGCTGCTCCGACTGCTCTTCTCGCGGGTGGGCAAGCCCCACGTCGGCTACTCGAACGCGTTCTCGTTCAACGATCCGCAGGGCATGTGCCCCGAGTGCAACGGCCTGGGCCGCAAGAGCGGCTTCGTCCCGGATGCGTTCCTTGACCCCTCCAAGTCGCTGAACGAGGGCGCGGTCTCCGTGCCGTTCTGGACGAGCTGGGAGCACGGCGTGTACCCCGCTTCCGGCTTCTTCGACAACGACAAGAAGGTGGCCGACTTCACGCCGGAGGAGCTCGACCTGCTGCTCTACGGCAAGGACCGCAAGTACAAGCTGCCCATCGGCGACAAGGTCATGAACGCGACCTACCTGGGCGTGATGGAGAAGCTGGAGCAGCAGTACGTCCGGCGCGACATCAAGACGCGTCCCGAGCGCACCCAGAAGGCGGTCGAACCGTACCTGCGCATGCGGCCCTGTCCGCTGTGCAAGGGCGCTCGCCTGAGCCAGGCGGCGCTCGGCTCGAAGATCGACGGCCACAACATCGCGGAGCTTGCCTCGATGGAGGTCGGCGACCTCATCGCCGTCCTGCGGCTCATGACCGACCCCGTGGCCGAGCCGATCGTCGCGGCGCTCGTCGAACGTCTCCAGGCCGTGGTCGACATCGGGCTCGACTACCTCAGCCTCGATCGCGAGACCGACACCCTGTCGGGCGGCGAGTCGCAACGGGTCAAGATGGTGAAGCACCTGGGCAGCAGCCTCGTCGACTGCATGTACATCCTCGACGAGCCCAGCATCGGGCTGCACGCCCGCGATGTGCATCGGCTGACCGAGCTGCTCCAGAAACTGCGCGACAAGGGCAACACCGTGATCGTGGTCGAGCACGACCCCGACGTGATGCAGGTCGCCGACCATGTCGTGGACATGGGACCCGGCGCCGGCGATGCCGGTGGCCAGGTCGTCTTCGAGGGTGACTTCGCGGATCTCCACCACGTCGACACGCTGACGGGCCGCTTCCTCGGTCGGTCGCTGCCCATCAAGGACCACGTGCGGACGCCGACCGGCTGGCTCCCCATCCGCGACGCCCGCGCCAACAACCTCCGAGGCGTCGACGTCGACATCCCGACCGGGGTGCTGACCGTGATCACGGGCGTCGCCGGATCCGGCAAGAGCTCGCTCATCGATGGCGTGTTCCTGCCCGAGCACCCGGAGGCGATCGTCATCGACCAGTCGGGGGTCGGGACGTCGTCCCGCTCGAACCCCGCTACCTACACCGGCGTCATGGACGACATCCGCAAGGCGTTCGCGACGGCCAACAAGGTCGATGCCGGCTTGTTCAGCTTCAACTCGAAGGGCGCGTGCGAGAACTGCAAGGGCTCGGGCGTGATCTACACCGAGTTGGCCTTCCTGGACGTGGTGAAGCTTCCCTGCGAGGTGTGCGAGGGCCGCCGGTTCAAGGACGAGGTGCTGGGGTACACGCTCGACGGCCGGAACGTGGCCGAGGTGCTGGAGCTGACGGTCGCCCACGCGCTCGACTCCTTCGGCCAGAAGGAGATCGTCCGCAAGCTGCAGGCCATGAGCGACGTCGGGCTCGACTACCTCACGCTCGGCCAGCCATTGAGCACGCTGTCCGGGGGTGAGTGCCAGCGCATCAAGATGGCCAGCGAGCTGCACAAGAAGGGCAACATCTACGTCCTCGACGAGCCGACGACGGGTCTCCACATGTCCGACACGAGCCACCTGCTGGCGATGCTCGATCGGCTCGTCGATGCCGGCAATTCGGTGATCGTCATCGAGCACAACCTCGACGTGATCCGGAACGCCGATCGGATCATCGACCTCGGGCCCGAAGGCGGCAGTCGGGGAGGGGAGATCGTCTTCACCGGGACGCCGACCCAGCTCCTCGACGCGCCCGGATCGCTGACCGGCGAGTACCTGCGCCGGACGCAGCCGGTCGCCGCCTGACGCTCCCTAGCGGCTGACGACCGGGTCGGTTCGCCGGCCCGGGACGCGACGCAGCCTGGACGGGTGTCGCAGGAGCGTGATGGCCGCGCCAAGGAACGCGCCGGACATCGTCTCGGCCAGGTCGACCATCGCGTCGTCGTACGACAGGTCCATCCCCCTCGCGCCGAGCTTCATCCCGATCCACTCGCCGAGCTCCCAGGCACCGGCGGCGGCCGCACCGGTCAGCGCAGCGACCCCGGCCGCCTCCCACGACGTCCTGACCCGCGGCGTGGCGAGCGCGCCGGCGACCGAGGCGAGGGTCGCGCCGTCGGCGAAATGGATCAGGTCGTCGATGTGGGCCCGCCGGTAGATGCCGATCGCGTTCCCGCCCGCGTCGACCAGCAGCGGCAGGGTGACGGCCATGTCGAGCTCACGCGGATAGGGCTGCGGGCGACCGCGGAGGCGCCATGCGACGGGAACGAGCAGCATGCCGACCGTGTAGCCGACAGCCCGAACCCGCATCGCCTTGCCGCTGTAGCGCGGCGCCTCGGAGTTCACGAACGCGTCCACGGCCAGCGCGATGACCGCGGCCTTGGCGGCCGCGATCCCCGCGACCCACGCCACGTCGCTTACCGTGGGCGGTGGCGCTGGCTGGGCGACAGGCTCGGCACTCTCGGTCGTCGGCGCGTCGATGGACATCGCCGTATGGTGCGCCATCGGTCCTTGCAGCATCGCTCGATGGCGACCCGCAGGGATGTCGGTCGTCATCGATGTGCGCTGGTCAGGACGAACGCCGCGATCTCGTCCGCAAGCATC
Source organism: Candidatus Limnocylindrales bacterium (assembly GCA_036554825.1). Classification (GTDB taxonomy): domain Bacteria; phylum Chloroflexota; class Limnocylindria; order Limnocylindrales; family CSP1-4; genus SPCO01. The sequence continues at coordinate 1,021 of DATBMM010000184.1, read as the reverse complement.
TCGGGGATCTCCTCCGCCATGTGATGGCCGGAGTCCAGCGCGCGGCCGCGCAGATCGCCGGCCCACGTGCTCCAGACCTCCAGCGGGTCGCCGTACAGGTCACCCAGATCATCGCGGGCAGCCCACAGCACCAGCGTCGGCGCCTCGATCCGTCGCCCCGCGCGCATATCGGCCTCGTCTGCGTCCCGGTCGATGTCCAGTCCAGCGCGGTAGTCCTCCATCATCGCGTGGACCGTGGCCGGATCGTGGATGGCACGCCGGTAGTCGTCGAAGTTCTCCTGGCCCATCGCACCGGGATCGTTCCGATACCAGGCCTCCGGATCCGCGAGGATCGCCCGCTCCGGCTTGTCCGCCTGGGCGAAGAAGAACCAATGCCACCACGCGCGGGCCAAGCGGGCATCGGCCCGCCGGAGCGCCTCGCCGATCGGCACGGCGTCCAGGACCACGAGGTGGGAAACGACGGCCGGATGGTCGAGAGCGGTTCGCAGTGCCGCGTACGCCCCGCGGTCGTGGCCCACGACGGCGAACCGCTCGTGACCGAGCCGGTGCATGAGCTCGACGGCGTCGCGTGCCATGGCGCGTTTGGACGCCTGAGCGTGGCGGGGCTGGTCCGATGGGACCGAGGACTCGCCGTAGCCGCGCAGGTCCGGGCAGACGACTGTGAAGCGTCGGGCGAGGAGCGGCGCGACCCGATGCCACGTGGTGTGGGTCCTCGGGTGTCCGTGGAGCAGCAGGATCGGCGGGCCGGAGCCGCCGCGCCGGAGGCGGATCTCGACCTCGGAGAGGCGGATCCGTTCCAGGGTGAAGCCATCGAACATGGGCGATCGATCGTAGGTCAGTCTGTCCTACCACGCCGCTGCAATGCCGATGCGGCCTCTTGGGGACGCGTCCGCGGGTCGCGACGGGCCACCCTGTCGGCATGCCCCTCGACACCTACCGCCGACAGCGGCGGTCCGCCCGGACGGCCAAACGCGTATCGGCGGCGGCATGAACGAGCTCGCCTATCGGGCGGCCGAACGGC